>CAZULU010000005.1:7170-24536 GCA_964621585.1 uncultured Pseudomonadales bacterium | reverse complement strand
CAAGCTCGCCAAGAAGCAATCACCATGGCAAAAGAGAATGCTCAAGAACTCTCAACTCTTGCCGGTATGAAACTAGGAAAGATAGTTAATGTTGCGGAAACTCCTCAACAAGAGTTTTTCCCATACATGGCACGAGGAGGATCATTAGCAGAAGTTAATCAAGGGATGGAAGCAGATGCAACTAAAATTGAGCCCGGCTCAACCCAATACACGTATAGAGTAACACTGAGCTATGAAACATTGTAAAAAGTAATAAGTAACGATACAATCCATACATTCTTATGATTTCTTTGCGTTCTGAACAATGGTATTGCCTATATTTCACCTCTCAAGAGGCTGTGGTTGTGATGCATTAAGTGACGTATACATAAAACAACCCGCCTCACAACAGGCGGGTTTTTTGTTGTTAAGACTCTCTGATATCTATAATCCTATATGATGGACAAACATCACAAATCAATTACAATCAAGGATACATATGGAAAATTCCTCTGAAAAAAATCTCACACTTGATCATGTTTTAACAAGAGGCGTGGCCGAAATCTTACCTTCCAAAAACACTCTCGAACAACTCATGAAACAGAAAAAAATCAGAGTGTATTTGGGAATCGATCCCACAGGATCACTCCTGACACTAGGTCACTCCGTTGTGTTGCGAAAACTCCAACAATTTGCAGAGCTTGGCCATGAAGTATTTTTATTAATTGGAAATGGCACAGTGCGCATTGGCGATCCAACAGGCAGAGATTCAACTAGACCTGTACTTACTGATGCTGCAATCCAAGAAAATTTCAAAAGTTGGCAAGAACAAGCGAGTAAAATATTGGACTTCGAGAAAATTAACATTGTATACAACGGTGATTGGCTAGATAAGCTTAGTTATGCTGATGTGGTCAAGTTGATGGCGAAAACCACAGTACAACAACTGATTGAGCGTGATATGTTCCAAGAACGTATGAAAAAACAGTTACCAATCTTTGGCCATGAAATCATGTACCCACTTTTACAAGGGTATGATTCTGTTGTGCTCGATGTTGATCTGGAATTGGGAGGCACTGATCAAACTTTCAACATGATGATGGGAAGACATCTACAAAAAGAGTATAACAATCGAGAAAAATGGGTGCTTACAACCCCAATCATTAATGGTACTGACGGACGCAAAATGAGCAAAAGCTACGGTAATTTTGTCGCATTAACTGAAGAACCAACTCAAATGTTTGGCAAAATCATGTCGATTGCAGATGAGATGATTGTTGAATACTTCAGTGTGTTGACAGATGAATCTCTCGAAAATATTCGACATATAGAAGAACAGATCCAAAAGGGAGCTAACCCCATGGAGTTCAAGAAAAAACTAGCCTTCACAATTACGGCTATGTATCACAACGAGGAACTTGCACAAGAAGCTAAAAAACATTTTGAAAAAACAGTACAAAAGAGAGAAGTACCGGAAGAGATCCCAACTATTACTTTTTCAGATCAAACGTTGTCTCTCTTACAAGTTTTGAAACACTGTTTACCAAATGAAAGTAGTAGCAATCTTCGACGACTTATAGAACAAAGTGGAGTAGAAGTAACGCTCCAAAACCTTGAAAAAGTTCGACCAACAAATCCTACAGAAGAGTTTGCAACTCTGAATTTGAGTGTAATAAAGGTAGGGAAACGAAAATTCTTTAAAATAATTACGGTCTCATAACTATATGACAAAAAAAACTCGACAACGAATATTTCAAATTTTTGCCATTTTGATGATCATTGGACTGGTCGTTAGTAGTTTTTCAGGGCTGGCATTCCTATTTTAAAATTGTCATTGCTAATGTACACACTTTCGCAGTCACTGCTAACAGTACCAGGTATAGGTGAAAAAACGTTTGCTGCATTGGAGCAAAAAGGAATAACAACAGTCAAAGATTTATTGTTATTTGTTCCTTTACGCTATGAAGATCGCTCTCAGACCGTTACAGTCTCCGATTTATGGCTGCTAGCTCCAGCTCAACCCAAAACCCTCTTTACCTTGAACGTCACAGTCATGTCTGCTTCAAGTAATTTCTTTCGTGGTCGCAGTATGCAAAAAGCAATCTTTGTTGACGCAAATGGTGACAAACTGTATGCAAATTGGTTCAACAATCCATTTATTGCTAAACGTCTTATAAAAGGGAAAAATTTTCGAGTGAGTGGGGCTGTAAAAATAATGGGCAAAAAGATGTATATCACCCAACCTCTTATTGAAGAGGAAGAAAAGGAGTCAATTAATACAAACCGATTAGTGCCCATGTATTCTAACTTGCGTGTAATTAAACCCACTTCTATACGCAAAGTTCTAAAAGAAGTTGTAGATAATTTGGCTCCAATTAAAGATGAGCTTATTTCAATTTCTTCAAAGGCTACACAAAAACTACTACCGATAGAGAAAGCCTTACAACAGCTTCATTTTCCTGAAAATGAAGAGTCAGTAATTCTTGCTCGCGAACGATTGGCAATAGAAGAACTTCTCTCACTTATCCAGCGTTCTCAACACATTAAACAACAGTGGAAAAACGATAATCAATCATTTCCATTCACACCGAAAGCAGATCCCCAACATATCCTTCCCAGCAACCTTCCTTTTGAGCTGACTGACGCACAGCATCGATGTATCAATGAAATTCTCAGTGATTGTCAACAAACACATCCTATGAATAGACTATTATTAGGTGATGTGGGTTCAGGGAAAACGATAGTGGCAGGATCAGCCATGAATGCCTGTATCCAATCTGGGGGCCATGCTTGCTTGATTGCTCCTACTCAAGTTCTTGCAGAACAACATGCTGCTACTTTAGCAAAGTTCTTTCCTAACTTTCATATCCAGCTTATTACTGGCCAAACAAAGAAAAAACTCAGAGTGGATAGTAAACAACCACAAGTGTTTGTTGGTACCCATGCTGTACTCAACTATATAAATAGCGCAAACCTAGACTTACCTGTAGGATTAGTTGTGTTTGATGAACAACATCGTTTTGGAGTACAGCAACGATCATCATTACATAACCTCGCCGTGCATCCACATATATTGACCATGACGGCAACGCCAATTCCTCGTAGTTTGATGTTAACAATATTTTCTCATCTTTCTTTATCTATTATTGATGAATTACCGAAGAATAGAATTCCAACAAAAACATGGGTTATCCCAGAAATAAAACGTTCTGGCATGACAGAATGGCTCACTACACAGATTCTCACAAGCAAGCAAAATAAAACCTTATTTCAGGTTCTCTACATATGTCCATTTATCGATCCTTCAAATAATGAAGCCTTTGAAAATGTTGCTGCCGTAAAAGATACTTTTGAACGATTGAAAAAAGAGTTTGCATCTTCTGGACTACAACTTGAAATACTGCATGGAAGACAAAAAAAGAACGAGCAAAACACAGTAGTACAACAACTGTTCCAAGGAGAAATTGATATCCTTGTGACAACTCCGATTGTTGAAGTTGGAGTTGATCTTCCTCAAGCATCTGCCGTCATTATAGAGTCGGCAGAACGATTTGGACTCGCAAGCTTACATCAACTTCGAGGGCGAGTGGGAAGAGCAGGCCAACAAGGGTATTGTATTTTGTTTAGTAACTCGAATAAAGAAAGCACGAAAAAACGCTTGCAGTATTTCGCAGAGACACTTCATGGTCAAGAGCTTGCAGAATTTGATCTACAGCGCAGGGGAGCTGGGGATATCTTTGGTACCCAACAACACGGATTTGATGAACTTCAGTTCGCCAATTGGAGTGATGCACAGCTTATTGCACGAGCAAAATCATATAATGATCAGTTACGTAACACAGGACAAGAGTATCATTCACCACTTTTTGCCACATCAAGTGATATTGCAGATACTCCAGTGGCTAATTAATTCTTACAAAATCATTACGCAATTCATTCCATAATTTGACTTCTTGCAACTTATTTAGTGCTACCATCTCATAATAATTCTAATAATTATTAAATTGAGACATACAGCACTTCTTACGAGAAAAATTTCCTGTACCGATCAGTACTTAAATAAATCAGTTGTGACCAAAACTCACAACCTCTGCATATATATCTATATGTAACTTTTATTATCTGTAGTAGAACACGTGATTTTGTGACAAACATACCAAAGCAAATCATCACAATGATATTTTCCGTTAGGGAATTCGTTTATGAAAACAATGATTGATGTACTGATTCCAGTTCGTAATGAAGAAGCCAATATTTCATTACTCATTCGTAGACTAGATAAAGCACTCACCCAAGCTAACCTTGAATACTCATTAATATTTATTGATGATCATTCCACCGATAAAACTTTTTCTCTCTTAAAAAAGTTACAAAAAAAATTCCCAATTCAAGTTTACTCAAAAAAAGGGCAACGCGGCAAAGCCTACTCAATTCTGGAAGCTGCAAAATATGCAAAAGCAGAGTATGTAGCTATGATCGATGCGGATTTACAGTATCCTCCGGAAGCAATTCCCGAAATGTATCAACAGGCATCCACTCTATGAATGGGGATGTAGCCCGCCTCATTATGGATAAGCCCACCACTAGTAAATTAGGTGGCATTGTTACTATTGATCATTATGTTGACAGTCCCCAACAACTTGTCCGAGATGCTCAACAGATCGCAAGTCAAAGCGGAGGTAAAATTGTTTTAGGAGAATTTGGAGCGCCCATTCCGGATATTCATGGACAAATGCACGAAATAGACCAAGGTGAATGGATTGACCAAGCTTTTCAGAGCATCATACAAACACCAGAGATAATTGGTATGAATTACTGGACAAGCTATGGTGGATCTACTGCACTATGGAAAGAAGATCACACCCCTTTTACAGGTGTAGAAATCATTAACAAATATTATTTACCTCCTATCCTATCTGGAAGAGTGCTTGATTTGCAGCAACAACCCATCGTGGGCGCTGAAGTACGACTTTCAAACACTCGTTACACTTTCACCAACAATCAAGGCTACTTTACCTTAGCAAACTTTAGCCAACCAACCATCCTTACAGTGTCTGCCCACAACTATCAGAGTGTTTCTTATCCTGTCGAATCAATGAATCAAGAAAGTATTACTATTTTCCTCCCATTTGAGGCTCATTCTTACCAACGATTTTCATTTATTCAGTGGTTCCAGCACTTGCTGCGTTCTCTCCGTCGGTAATATCAATTGGGCTGAGCTGCTCTTAAGTAGAACTCGTGACTTACTACTTGCGTTCCGGACAGGAGCCAGATAGAATCAGACCCAAAGCGTCAACCCGCTTGTGTTTTTATTTCTTAACAATGTTCGGACTTAAAATTTCGATTATCGAATTTCTCCGAAGGAGTATATATGGGTGCACATCCAAAACGCAGAATTTCTACTGCTCGAGCTGGCCGTCGACAAAAAGGCATTAAAATTGACAGTAAGCAAACCAAACATCATGCAGTTCCATCTCATAAACAAGGCTTGGTAGCAAAGATCAAAAAATTATTGGCTGTCAATGAATAATCAATCTCAACCTGACGAGCGACATCTCAAACGAGTTAGCAGAATGCAACAGCTTTTTGCTTTTGCCTCAAGTCAAGGTCAGTCAAGTCAACTCAATCAGCAGTACTTGTCTTCATACCAAGCAATTGCAGCGGAGATAGATCAGTCAATTCAGCAGGCCGCTCCAGAATGGCCGTTAAATCAGATGAATCAAGTTGACTTGGCAATTTTGCGATCAATTTTATTAGAAAGTAAACTGAAAAAAACACCCCATAAAGTGCTGATCAATGAAGCTGTAGAAATCGCCAAAGAGTATGGAACAGAAAGTTCTCCAAAGTTTGTGAACGGGGTCTTGGGAAAAATACTTATTGATTCTCAGTCCTAGTATGTATTATGTTTACAGAGTGAAGATATCCCTTCACAAGTTGTTTGATATTTCTGTTTTTGAAGGAGTGTTATGAATTTGATGCATACCGAAGTTGATCTCAATGTAGTTGTACGACAAACCATCGAAGAAATTACTGGAAATCTTTATAAAGATATTCGTCCAGATTCTGATTTGATTGAAGATCTGGGTACTACTCGTACTGAGCTCGTAAAAATTATTACTTCAGTCCAAAATAAACTGGAAATTTCTTTGTCAGAACAAGCAAAACGTGAAATTCTAGAAGATGCTCAAGATGTTTCGGATTTAGTTACGATCATTGAAGAAGAATACGAATTTTAATACCTCTGAAGGAGCGTATGGGCTCACTACCTAACTTTCATAATGAGTCATTACTCACGACAGCACTCACTCATCGTAGTGCTCTCAACGAAGGTCTAACATCCTCATCAGAATCCAATGAACGATTGGAATTTCTAGGCGATGCCGTGTTGGAACTCTGCACTACAAATTTTCTCTATGAGACCTTAATGGATCAACCTGAAGGCGTCCTTACCTCATTTCGCTCTGCTTTAGTCAAAACAACCACTTTAGCTGAGATTTCCAATGCTATTGGCTTGGGGGAACGACTATACATGAGTAAAGGCGAGGAAAGGACAGGTGGTCGCACCAATCCTTCATTATTAGCAGACAGTTTTGAAGCGTTACTCGGTGCTTTGTATCTTGATCAAGGGTATGAGGCTGTCTATGGTTTTTTAGAGGTATATCTGTTTCCCAAGTTTGAGTATATTCGTGAACATGGCCTCCATAGGGATCATAAAAGCACATTTCAAGAGCTCATCCAGGCTAAAAGCCTTCCCACACCTGTCTATCAAGTCCTGAGTGAAGAGGGCCCTGATCATGATAAAAGATTTACTGTTGGGGTCTTTGTGGGAGACGAACAATATGCATCAGCGGCTGGAACGAGCAAACAACGTGCTGAACAGGCCGCTGCCCAAGCTGCACTTGAGAAATTGAAGAATAAATGATATATTTACGATCTATTAAAAAGGGTAAATCCCAATACTCTTTTTAAAATGCTCTACAATTGATAATAATTACGTACTTTGTACACCTGGCTTAACAGTTGAACACATTTTTCAACAAATTGCCAAAAAATTGTAAACTATGTTAAAAATCAAACTCGCTCGATTTGGAAAAAGACATCAACCTCACTTTCGCGTAGTAGTAAATGAGGCTCGCGACAAGCGTGATGGAAAATATGTTGCCAACATTGGTCACTATGCTCCAACTCAATCACCTAAAATACTCACGATTGATTTAGAAGCCTATGATGCGTGGCTTAAAAAAGGTGCTCAACCTACCGAGACTGTCAATGCATTGGTTGAGAAATTCCGATCTGGTAAGCCTTTTGAGAAAAAAGCCCGTATCTCCAAAAAAGCTAAAGCTAAACAAGCTGCAGCTGAAGCATCTACCGAAACTGAAACACCATCCGCAGAAGAAGTAACTATTTCTGAAACAAGTGAAACAACAGCTACCGAATAACGTAGTACTATGAAAAATCTTTTAACATTTATTCTTATTCACTTAGTCCAATATCCTGATGATGTAGAAGTGGTTGAACAAACTTCTGACTATGGAGATGAATACTTGATCAAAGTAAATCCTGAAGATATCGGGAAGGTTATTGGTAAGCACGGAAGCATTATCCAAGCAATCCGAACATTAGCAAAAGTTCGAGCAATTAAAGAACAACGCAAAGTCTTCATCAATATTTACGAACCTGACAAAGAATAATTTTTTATTTTGAAATTCATGAAAAAGGTGCTGATGCACCTTTTTTTGTGGTATATCAAGCCGTCCCCTAAAAGAGATCGGTCCTGCCTGATTCAAATACTTCTGAACTAGGAGCTGCAGTTGAGTATAATCGAAAACCTTGCAACTGCGGCAACACCTCTTGACTAATAGTTGCAATCTCAGGTAGGTTTTGACCAGATTGGACACCAATTGCCCCAGTGTAAAAGTAGGTTAGCAGTGTCAATTGGGCTTCAAAGGCACCACTATTGTCTCCAGTTCCTGAGGCAACGGTACGTCGTAGTGGAGCTAGATTAATGGAAGACACTTCTGTTAAAGGTGCCAACATCTCTACATCCTCCAAAAACTGATTCAAGTTCTCAACCTGACCAATTACTGAAGTCGTAATTTCCATCGAATCAAAATTAGTCACCCGTGCTCGGGTAGAGCGGACTACAGTTTCACCACTTTCGGTGGAAATTTCACCAGGCGCTACATCAAATGTTGAAATGACAAGGTTATTATCACTGGCAATTTGTTCAAAACCGGCAATTAGGGGCAAAAGAGGCTTATATGAAGGGAGAATATCATTAATGGTCTCTCTGTTTTGATACGCATCCAACTGATTCACATTTTCCAGAATACTTAATCGTTGTGATAGCTGCTGGAGTTTTCGCTGGCTGGTATTTAAATCCTGACGGGAGGCTTGAATATTTTGAATTTTAGGAAAAATCAGTGCAAAAAAGATCAAAACAGAACTGATACTTAAACCAATAGAAATAAGTAGAAACTTTCGAGTAACTAATAAATACTTAAAGTTGATTGCTTTCTTCTTAGATTCTTTCGCCATAGTATTGTGCACCTATTACTCTGTAGCTCCTGGATTACTATTCTCAACTACTACAATCACTTGCATTCTATACGTACCATTTCCGTCACGGACAATATCACTGAGATTAATTGAGCGATACTGATCTCGAATCACTGGCCCCTGTAATGCTTGTACAGTTCGTTGGAGAACAAAAATATCATTGGAAACTAACTGAAACTGTAATATTCCTTCTGCATTGAATGTGATTTCTCTCAAACTCGTATCAGCAGTAGAAAAATTCTGCGTAAAAAAGGTAATTGCTTCACGCTTTTTTTCTTTAGCTTCCAAAGAATTATCAATAAATGACAGTTTTTCTGCTAAAGAAAACAGTTCTTCTTCAACATTCTTTTGTTGGGTAATTCGCGATTCAGTAAGGCGAGTTTCTGCTTTTACTTTGGTAATACGACTCGAGTAAAAGAACTCCACACCCCAAACAAAGATAAACAAAAATATCACGCCAACTAAAAGGTATGTCATCCACAAAGCATACTTGCGGTCAATCTTTTCTTGAGCTGAAACTTCTTTTTTTCTTGCCCGCAGAAAGTTAATGGTGGTAGTTACAGAGTTGTTATCCATTGCGTAATAATAATCCCATACATACACTAAATGCTGGTTGGTTTGCTTGAGGGATTTCTCCAGTTGCTTGGGCAAAAGGGGAGAGAAGCAGGACTTCTACTCCTAAAGTTGCAGCTGCATAACTTACAAATTGTGGCAGTTGTGCAGTTCCACCTGAGAAAATCACTCGCGCAACTCGATCCTGTGGATTTTGACTGGAATAGTATTGCATGGCTTTTAAAATATAATCAATAAAGGTTTTGATAACCGGTTGTAACGCAACTTGCACCTTTCCTTCAAAATAGCGCTCATCTAGCCCATACGTTCGCTTATACTCCTCAGCTTGATTGGCAGGAAGTTGCAGTGCGTTCTCAATAGCTCTGGTCAACAAAATCCCTCCTTGAGGGTGAGAAAAGACAAATGCCAATTCATTACCCTGAGTGATTGAAATATCCATAGTCGAAAAACCCATATGTGCAACAAGGGTAGTTGGATCTGAAGGTTGGGGAGCGAGTGCTCGCAAAATTGAAAGCGTTTGAGTCTCTAAACAGCTGGGTTCAATTCCAATCTCAATAAATGATTCCACATACTTTTCAACTACAGATCGACGAGTACCTACTAGTAACACACGCATGGGCATATCTTTTTCGGTTTTTGGAGGACGATAGAGTACCTGATACTCTAAAGATAAGTCTTCTTTGGGAATAGGGATATGCTGTTCAGCTTGCCAGCCAATTGCAGATGCTAACTCTGCATCAGACAACACCGGAATCTGGATAACTTTGGTAGAAACTATTGACTCGGGTAAGGCTAATCGGACCTCGGATAGTGGTAATGAGTTGTCTGAAAAAAACGCTTGCAGTTGTTGAACAAATTTTTCCCTTGAGACATCATCAGTGGGGATGCTCATTCCCAACATGTTGGGAGCTTCTACCACCCTGACAATTTCCATACCATCTCTTTTTTTGCGAGCATGGATTGCTTTGATCGAGTAGGTTCCGATATCAATACTAACAATATTCATAGGTCTATTAATTGGTGCTAATGGTAGTTCCAGAATAAATTGCGTAATCCATAAAAGTGGGGGCGACAGGGACAGTACGGTTGACTTCCACAGCTCGTTGCTCAGTCCCAACGTTATTGGTGGCTGTCGAGCGAATCGTATAATATTGCTCTGGTAATGAGAGTGCTCCTGAACCCGTCACCAAGATTTCATCGACATTGTTATATAACGCTTTAATTCTCACATAGACATCACCAGGCTGCACTGTGACGTTCGCCAACCCTCGGTAACCAGATGAGGGCGATGTATTAATGAAGTTATTGCCAGTTGGATTATTGGTGCAACTTGGGTTGTACGCTAGAGTTCTTGATGAAACAGTCCCTCCAGAATTCGAATAAATCGTTACGAGGAGAGATGCTGGCTCTGGGTCACAATTTTTTGTCCAATATACGCGCAGTGTTTGATTTGATGCAATACTCGGAAGAGTTACTTGCGCGGTGATGCCTTCAAATAATTGGGTTTTTAGCTCTGTTTTTTTCTGCACAACATAATTGACGACTTTGTTATCAACATTTATTTGACCTTGCTTTTCTGATCCAGCAAAATTAAAGTCTTCAGAAAGAGCTTGCTCAATACCAGCTTCCGCAGCATTTAATACTTGGTTGGATTCTTCTTCTTGACGGGAAAGTGTCACATCGGTGGTAGAACGTGAAGCAACTGAAATACCTACAGTCAGTAAAACGACCGTCAGCAACATCACCACTAATCCTGCTTGTCCAGATTGACTACTTACCTTCGCAGGTTGCCTCAAGGAATGAAAAGACATGTTCATGATTTCAGTATAACGAATACAGAGGAGAAGAACAATGAGTTTTTCGATGCAGAATTAGAAATTGCGCAATGTCACGGTAGTTTGGAAACTTTGAGTAGTGACTTCAGAATCTCGGTCAACCCCAGTGGTTCCTCTTTGTAATGTAAAACTGACCTTTACGGTCTGTATAAGACCGTCTGAACTTTGATAACAGTCAAAACGCGGACCAGCCGTCAGTTGTACTGCGTCAGAGGTAAGATATACACCCGAATTAGAAGCGATCTTCGTAATTCCACCGTCTGTTTCTGCCATCAAGGTGGTTATTCCGTTATCCATAGATCGTAAAGTGATTTGATTGAGGTTAGTAGTACAGGTGCTTTGAAGCTCTACCGCATTCCTCAATAAAAACTCCATTTGGCCCAAAGCGTAGTCACCATTTTCTTTTACAAACTGTACAGAATTTGTCCGCCCAGTACTCACAATCGAACTTAGTAATAATGCAACACCAGCAAGTACCAGCATTGTGGTTAATCCCGCTACTATCGTTATTTCAATGAGGGTAAAACCTCTATTCATTGTCGTCTCCGAAAAATTTGTGTGATTTCAGCCGTTTGAGTGTCACTCCCTTGTGGCCAAGTTACAGTGACGACAACGGTGATGCTGTCATTACTCGTAATCTGAGCTGTCACTTGTCTGGTAAATCGTGTCCCAGTAATAAATGCAGATGTACTACATGCTCCATTCGTCATAGCTCGAAAAGTTGTCGTGGTAGTAACGGTGTCAACATTGGGTAAACAGTATGTGATGACACCACTTCCATCAGCAAGTATGGTGTTATAAAAACCATCCCACCCAAGCTCTCCATGAAAACGACGAAATAATTCGACACCTTGTTGAGCATATTTAGTCGCTACAGACTGCTCATTTGAGAAAGTTGAGCTACGTACGGACATGAGGATTCCTGACACTACCGCCACTAGTACAACAACTAAACCAAATGCTGCAATCGTCACCTCAATAAGAGACTGTCCTTGTTGATTATTTACATAGTGAGTGTCTTGGTTGTGAATCATATGCTACATGGTTTCCACTCCTGGCGATGGTAACGGGATCTCTCCGCCACCTCCACCACCCCCTCCTGGCTCTTGTTGTATTGGACCAAAGGTTGGAGTCGGCGTTGGTAGGGGAGTAGAAACGGGGGTTGATGTCGGAATAACAACTGGAGTAGGAGTTGGGCCGGTTTGTGCAGTTGGTGTGGGTGTAGAAACAGCTTGAGTCTGTACAAAGATTTGACCTTCACCAACACTGCCACCTGCATCAATAGAGAAGACATACTCATTGGGATTTGAAGGACTTATTGATCGTACTGTGAGGTTTACAGGTAAACTGCCGCCTGAATTGAGAGTCACGCCACCTGCCAAAACATTGAACGTGAGATCGACGGCTGCTGATAATTGTGTCTGATGAGGCAATTCTACAGTTTTTACCGTATAACTACCGTTTACACACACGCCAATGAGATTCAAAGATAATAGATTGGCCGCACTCTGAACCCGATACCCGCGCAAGGAATCGCATCCTTCTGGTTTTTCACCTACACGTGCTTTTTTTTGCGCTTCTCGAAAAACCAACTGGACATTTTTCGCGGACTGCACAATTTGTTGACGTCGGTTAAAATCTGAATAAGAAACAAATCCTATTGTGGTCAAAATCATAAAAATAGAAACCGCAACAATCAGCTCAACTAGAGTAAAACCGGAAGGGAGGATGGGTTTTTTCATAGTACTAGGGATTTGTTACACAGGACCTTGTTCCTGCTTCATTGGTATAACAGATTTGATATCCAGCTCGACTATTTCGAGACGCATACTCATAGACTTTTGATGGACTCGAAGGATCTTGAATCGTACTTGAACTGAGATGCTTCGTAAAATTGGTATCACCCATTAAACTCGTATAATATGCCGCTGTGGCACTATTATTTGTGCCACCTGTTGGGTAGGGAGGATATAGACCATTGAGAGATCGATAGATTTCAAGAGCTGACCGTATTTGAGCAATGTCAGCCTCGCGTTTTCCATCTCGGGTTTTCTTACTGGTTGTATTATAGGCAACAAGTCCAACACTGGTGAGCACAATAATAATGGTCGTCACCACTAACAACTCAATCATGCTAAAACCCCATTGTTTTCTGTGATTGCGAAACACTTAGACCTCCTTACTGCAAATTGCTTACACAAAAATAATCTCGAGCTCCAGAGTTGGAAAAGGTACATGTTGTCCCACTTCTTCCGTTACTATTTCCTGATCCTGTTATTTCTAACTGCGCACAGAAACAATATGCCGTTGCTGAACACTGCCCATTGGAGTAGGCAGCTCCAGTTTGCGGATCCAGTGGTGCCCCTGCAGGAAACTGGGCAGCTGAACTAAATATCGGGCTACAATTTCCGGTTGCCGTATACTGATTGTTATTTTCAACAAAATATTGTTCAAATCCCTTTTGAATTGCAGTCATGTCAGAACGACGACGTGCATCACGCCCACGTTTCTGAGCTCCGGTAAAACTCACTGCTCCCATAGCCAGTAAGAGCCCCATGATGGAGATGACAACAAGCAACTCAACTAGTGAGAAACCTGCTTTGCGGTTAGTGTGGTGTTTTGTAAACATGAGATCCTTTCAGCTCAACACTTACTGCACTTGCACTTGTAGTGTTGATACTGGAGTAATGATACTAGAATTACCGTTATTATCAGTAGCTACCACTGTAGCCGTATATAGACACTGTGCCATCGCACACTCATATGTGTGTGTCACTAGACCTTCTTTTTCGGTGAACTGCTGCAGTTGGCCATCTCCAAAATCTATCACTACTTCTTGAATACTTTTCTGATCGCCTGGATCAATCGTGTAGTAGTACGAAACCGCACTTCCTCGGGTCAGGGAAATTGTTTTTGTTCGAGCATCAGGAGCAGGATCCGCATAAAAACGCAACACAACGGGACGGGCTTGGCAAGAAACGTAACAGTCTCGTCCACAATCCATGGCTTGAGATAAAGCCGTACCTTGTCCAATAGATGTCACCGGATCACAACACATGTAACCGTATCCAGCACACATAGCAGCTGGCTTATTGCCTAAGAACTCTTTTTTGCCTTGAGTAACTTCTAGTTCATTTGCATCAAGTACAACGGTTGATTCCCGTCCAAAAATTTCAAATGCCACTCCACTAACACCTCGTTCATCCCATATGAGGCCAGATTCACCAGGCACTTTCTTCACCCATAGAGGAAGTACTTCACTTTGCACAACAATTGGGTCATTGGAACCAAACTCACAAATTGCCTCAATTTGGTATTTTGTAGAATTAATAAATCGAGTTTGAATCGTTCTGATACCTGTCCCTCCAAGTTGAGCACATTGTTGGCGAACTTCGACACCAGATCGAGAAATTTTATCCATCTCATTTACTGCTTCTTTCATTTGTTGAGTAGCCATATACAAAAGAGCTTCTCGTAAAATGAGAAACGCAAATAACGCCAAAAATAATCCAAGAAGAAGTGATGTAACAAAAAAGCGAATAGTGCGCATACGGGCAGCGTTTCCTTACTGTTCACTGTCTATTTGCCAGTGATAACTAGTACCTAACTATCTTATATCATCTGTAAGTACCAATGCAAAAGTTGTTCACCGTACACCAAGGCAATCAGTGTACCAGCTATGAGAAAAGGGCCAAAGGGAATTGGTTGTTTCAGTTGTTTCTTGCCAGAGAGTAATAACCCGACACCAACTATCGAACCTAAAATGAATGCGATAAATACTCCAACAATGACTTGTGGCCATCCCAGTAATAACCCCATGGGAAATGCAAATTTGACATCTCCAAATCCCATGCCTTTCCCTTTAGTAACTAACCATAACAAAAAGAAAAATACTCCATTCAGCAACATCCCTCCCAAAATCCAGATGAAGTCCTCCCAACGCATAATACCAGCAAGCGTCAGTCCAATCCGATATAGGAGAGCGATTCCCAACAGACTCCCGACCGCATAGTCCGGAATGATGTAGGACGTAAGGTCTGAGAAAAAAATAATCAGTAACAGCACTGCTACCAGTAACCAAAACAACGGTTGCACAAAATCAAATGGTCGCTGCGTCAATTGAAAAAACAGAAATCCCCATAAATACCACCACACAAACAAAATCCCTGTCGTAAACTCAACAATAGGGTGCATCAAGGCAATTGGTTTTTTGCAGTATCGACATCTGCCACCAAGTATCAAGAAGGAGAGGAGAGGAATGTTGTCATACCAAGCAATTTGTTTTCGACAGTGGTCACATCGAGATCTACCTTCAATGGGAGACTCATCGTTGAGTGTTCGATAGATCACCACATTCAGGAAGCTGCCAATGATTAAACCAAACACAAATAAGATCAAAGCCGAAAGAAAAATCATATATCTGAGTATAACGAAGTTTTACTCAACTGGAAACACAAGTTCTCACACATACAAAAATCGGCCCTGGGTAGAGCCGATTAAATTCTACAAATTGAATATGATTACGGGAGACAGATCATATTGTCTTCACTTAATTCACCCTCTGTGGTGGCACAAGGATCTGCGAGCTCACCACCAGTAAAGGTAATGGTAGTATTGAGCGTTGTACCTTCATCATCACATCGACGAGCTGCTTCGAGTTGCAAAGCTTTTGAGCTTGGAACAAAACAGGTGTACATGGTTGAAGATGCACCGGTTGGCTTGTAAAGATAGATCTTATCTCCATCAGTTGATTTTAAGCGTGACACGAAGGACTGCTTAATTTCGTCAGTAGTTACTAAGATATCTAACCAATCATAGTTTCCTTCTGGAGCATAAGAGAATTCAAGTGTTGGATCTGTACTAGTAGCGGTAAATCCGGCATCAGGGTTATTTGTATTCCAAGGAAATTCTTCCTGAATAGCATAATAGCGATCAATTGCATTCATCATTTGAGCAGCATCAGAACGCACTCTGGTATCGCGACCTTTATTGATCTGCTCAATTGGATTGATGGTAGAAAGGACGGCTACCGCGAGCACGCCAATCACTGCAATCACAACCAACAACTCAATCATCGTAAAACCTTTGCGACTCTGGTGAGAAGAAAGGAAAGCAAGAAGGGTTTTTGTCATCATAGTTCCTCTAACAAATTAATGTACAAAATTTGTGTATCTTCACTGTATACAAATACAGATTACTCTGCAAGTATATATTTGTTTCACTAGAATTGACTTGTTAGTGAGTAGATTGGCATCACAATAGCTACCACCAAAAATCCTACCCCCAATCCCAACACAATCATGATGATTGGTTCTAACGCTGTAGTCATCCCTTTGACTGCTTGTTCTGATTCACTCTCAAAATAGAGAGCAAGTTTCATCAACACCTCATCCAGTTGTCCAGTTTCTTCACCGACTGATAACATCTGCGGTAAAATAACTGGAAAAACATCATACCGCTCTAATGCTAAAGCCAAGGAAGTACCTTTTTCGACATACCGATAGGCATCTTGGACAGCTTCTCGATATACTACATTGTCAATGGCTTCTGACACAATCTCTAAGGATTCCAATAAAGAAATACCCGCTCCTAATAAGAGGGATAGGGTGCGGGCAAACTCCGTCAAAATAATTTTTTGTCGCAACTCACCAAAAACTGGCAGCTTCAGCATAATTCGGTCATATTTCCGGGCACCGATTGGAGTTTTGCGCCAAGCACGTAATCCCAAAAATCCAGCAACGGCTGCCCCTACAAATAAGTACCAAAAGTTCGCAATAAAAGTGGAAAATGAGATTAAAATTTGGGTGAGTAAGGGCAGATCTGCTCCGAAGTCTTTGTACATATCTGACAACTTAGGAATGACAAAAATCATCATCAAAAACACAACCACGGTCATTGCAATCACGACAATCACAGGATAGATCAGGGCACCTTTTACTTTCCCTTGAAACTCTTTTTCTTTTTCTAAATTGTCAGCCAATCGACGCAACACTTCTGCAAGTACACCTGCCGTTTCTCCAGCTTTTACTAAGTTGAAGTAAATACGAGAAAATGATTTTGGATGCTGTTTCAACGCTGAGGCGAAACTACTTCCACCTTCAATATCACGAATCAACTCTCCAATTAACTTTTTCATTGCTGGAGAACTTTGCCGTTCCAAAATCGTTAATGCATCTAACAAGGACAAACCTGCAGTAATCATGGTGGATAATTGACGAGTAAACGCAATCACATCATTGCGCTTGACGCCTGTCAACATATCCAAATCCAAAGCTCCTTCTTTGGCTTCTTTCACGGTAATCACAAACAACCCACGTTCACGTAAGATTGCTTGCGCTTGCTCCACACGTTGCGCTTCAACCTTACCGTTCACAGTTTCGTTGTGATTGTTTTTTGCTTTATATTGATAAATCGGCATGT
>CAZULU010000005.1:0-7070 GCA_964621585.1 uncultured Pseudomonadales bacterium | reverse complement strand
TACGCATTTTTCATTAATCGATCAAATTCTGTCGGACGAGTGGCATACGCGCGCGCCACTTCAGGTGAAAGTAAACCAGTTTGTACCCACCGCATCAAACTTGACTCCATGGTAACCATACCACTTTCTGCGGAGGTCTGCATCACATTATCAATTTGGAAAGATTTTCCTTCTCGAACTAGGTTGCGAACAGCTGAATTTGCTATCAGAACCTCCACCGCACAGACACGTCCTCCAGTTTTTGTTGGGACCAAGCGTTGAGAAAAAATCGCTTCTATCGATGATGCCAACTGTTGGCGAATTTGTCCTTGCTGATGCTCTGGAAAAACGTCAATAATACGATCAATTGTTTGTGATGCAGAATTGGTATGTAGAGTCGCAAACACTAAGTGACCCGTTTCAGCAATAGTGATGGCGGAAGCAATTGTTTCGTAGTCGCGCATTTCACCAATCAATACAATATCTGGATCTTCACGCAAAATACTTCGTAAAGCTATTTCCCAACTGTGAGTATCATGGTGAATTTCTCGCTGCGAAATAATACTTTTTTCTGGGGAGTAGGCAAACTCAATCGGATCTTCAATAGTGATGATATGCTCCGAACGAGACTGATTTATCTCCTGAATCATGGCGGCCAACGAGGTAGATTTTCCTTCACCTGTTGGACCTGTCACTAACACTAAACCTTGACGTAACTTCGTTGCATCGTGAAATACTTGAGGAAGTTGAAGTTCTTCGATACTTCGAATTTTGGTAGGGATTAAACGCAGGGCAGCAGCTGAGCTCCCTTTTTGGGTATAAGCATTGACACGAAACCGTCCTTTATCTTCAAAAGAGTAAGAAAAGTCCAATTCTTTATTCACTTCATAAAGATTACGTTGTTCGTCGGTGAGCAATGCTTGAATCAACAATTTCGTATGTTCACCTGTCAGAGGCGGCACCCCTTCGACTGGTATCAGCTCACCATGAACCCGTAAATGGGGTGGTGAACCTACTACAATATGAAGATCGGACGCATCCCGATCCACAACCATTTGGAGAAGATCATGCATTGTCATAGTAATTTTTTTCCATTATTACAAAATGTAAATTCTAAGGTTTTTGTTCATTCTGTTACTATCCTCAGAGATCAGGTCTCTGCAACTCTCAACACTTCCTCAATGGTTGTCAATCCTTCTAGTGCTTTGATATATCCATCTTGCTTCATCAATAGCATGCCTTCTGCCAGAGCTTGACTCTCAATTGCGGAAGCAGGCGCATGCTCAAGAACTAATTTACCAATTTTTTCAGTCATCACCATCACTTCATAAATACCAATTCGACCGCTGTATTCACCTTCATTGGTCGGTCGATCTTTGGAAGCTCGATACAATGTAATATTGTTAGGATCTTTACCGTGCTGCTGACACCACGCAGTAAAGTAGGCACCCAGCACATTTTTAATATCGTCTACAATTTCTTTTGGTGGTACATACTCTTCTTTGTAGGCATCATTAATCTTCCGTACTACACGCTGTGCCATCACTAATGTCATCGAAGAAGCAAGCAGAAATGGTTCAGCACCCATGTCAAGCAAACGCGGTAATGCTCCAGCTGCAGAGTTGGTGTGCAGAGTAGAGAACACTAAATGTCCAGTAAGAGATGCTTGAATTGCGAGTTCTGCAGTTTCACTATCCCGGATTTCTCCTACCATGATAATGTTGGGATCTTGACGCAAAAATGAACGCAAACCAGAAGCAAAAGTCAGTCCTGCAGCTGGATTAATCTGAACTTGATTGACCCCAGCCATTTGGTACTCTACAGGGTCCTCCAGGGTCATAATATTGACTTTCGGAGTGTTAATCTTGTGCAAGAGAGAGTAGAGCGTGGTGGTTTTTCCTGACCCTGTTGGTCCAGTCACTAAGACAATTCCATGAGGAACTACCGCTGCTTGCTCGAGGTTCTTAAGTCCTACACCTCGCATTCCTAAATCAGAGAGGGAGGGAATAACTGCATTTTTTTTGAGCAAACGCATCACAATCTTTTCCCCATGAACGGTGAGCAGAGTAGACACACGCAAATCGACTTGCTCTCCGTCGGATACAAATGAAAAGCGACCATCTTGAGGAATACGTTTTTCATCAATCTTCAGCTCAGACAGAATCTTAATACGAGACACAACTGCGTCGTGCACACTCTTTGGCAAAACCAGTTTCTCATACAAAATACCATCAATACGATATCGAACTCGAGTACGGTCTTCTTGTGGTTCAATATGAATGTCAGATGCACGAGCTTTCATAGCAAACGCAAGAAAAGTTTCTACGATTTTGGTAATCGGCGCATCACGTATTACTTGACCAGATAATTGGGATAAATCGAGAGCAGCTTTTTCAGCATCTTGAACTTGACGTGTTTCTTTCAATGCTGCGGTAACTTCTGAAGACAAACTCTGAGCATACTTCTCCGCAATCATTCGCTCCAAATCAGATGGTGTAGCGAAGAATGGTTTGATACGAGAGTTACTTTTCTTTTCCGCAAAATCAATCGCATTTAAATCTAAAGGATTGAGCATTGCAACGGAGAGAAGGTTTTCCTGTTTGTCTAGCTCAAAAGGAAAAATCTTATAGCGCTTTGCCACACTTTCGGGAATCCGATTGAGAGCTTCTGGAGAAACCCCAGTGGTAGGTAGATTGACAAACGGAATATTGTAAAAAGTGGCCTTGGCTTGGGTGAGATCTACTTCATTGATGAGATGCTGTTGTGTAATGAGTTCTTCAATATTCGTGCCATTATTAAGCTGCTGAATCCGTAAATTTTCGGCTTGATCAGCAGATATTAAGTTTTGTGTCACCAACAAATCTAGCAAAGTTGCTGGTTGATTCACAGCTGGGGCGGCAGGGGCAGTATCAGTCATGACTCAACCTATTATGGAGGAAAAGGAGACAATTGTTAAGAGCAAGTGCGGCAAATCTTTTTCCTTGACGTTATGTGCATCTTAGATAAGAATACCACTAATGGCATTTCCATCTATTATCTTTCAAACATCCAACACACAATCAGCTGTGAGATTAATTCCCTTTCAACGCAAAGAAAATAATCCAGATTTGATTGAAGTAAATAAGGACTCTACAGGGATCACTATTGAAATGATTCGAGAACTCCAAGCAACGTTCATCGAAAAACCTTTTTTTGAATCACATAAGCTGATCATCATCTATGGCGCTGAAAGCATGAACTTGGTATGTCAGAATGCTTTGCTAAAGTTTTTAGAAGAACCTCCTTCTTTTATTCAATGCGTCTTGGTGACTCATGCACCAGCCACGCTGCTTGCAACGATTCGGTCACGATGCCAACTTATCACAGATGATCAAGCTGAGCCCTTAAAATCTACGTTGCCATCCTTAGCGGTATTACAAATGGCTAGCATGACAGAAATTATGGATATTGCTTCCCAAGTGAAGGAGCGAGCAGTAGCGACTGCATATATCCTACAACTCATCAATGAATTGCAACAACAACTTGAACTATCGGTAGAGCCTCGACAGGTTAAAAGTCTTCAGGTTCTTCAACAAGCATATATTATGCTCAATAGTAACACGAATGTTAAACTGGTAATGGAGTGGGTGGGGTTCCAATTAAGAATCTCAGACTAACAGCTTCAATCCCCTCAAAATCGGCATTTTTCGGAAGCACATGATATGATTGGTCTTGAAAACCTGTTTAGAAAAGTGTAAAGTTGGACTCTACTGAGTATAGGGACTAGGGACCAGATATCAGAGGTTAGTCGAGAGCTAGCAAAAGGTACGAGTCACAACTACTCTACTACGATCACTACGTGTTTAACGTATACATTAAGATTTAGATAGAATTACATCGCTATGTCAGTCAAAGTAAACTACGATGCCAGTCAAATTAAAGTCCTCGAGGGACTAGAGCCTGTTCGAAAACGCCCAGGTATGTATATTGGTTCTACCGATGCTCGTGGACTACACCACCTTGTGAAAGAGATCATGGATAACGCCGTCGATGAAGCGATTGCGGGCTACGGAAAAACAGTAAAAATTTACTTAACCAAAACTCAGTATGAAGATGCCACCATGGGCATCACGGTAGTAGATAATGGGCGTGGTATTCCTACAGATATGCATCCGAGTGGTGTATCGGCACTCGAGGTAGTTCTTACCAAGCTGCACGCTGGAGGAAAATTTGAAGAGACTGCCTATCAAGCATCGGGCGGACTGCATGGAGTAGGATCTTCTGCCGTCAATGCGCTATCAATAGACTTACAAGTCGTCGTCAAACGAGACAATAAATATTTCTTCCAAGCATATACCCGAGGTGTACCCAAAGCAGCGGTAAAAACCATCCCAGAATCCAAAGTCATAGAACTGTTTCCAAAGCAATCAAAAGAGTTCGTAACGTATAAATCTGGTACCCTCTTATACTTTGTGCCTGATAGTACTATTTTCTCTACCACACTATATCAACACAACACTATTGTGAACTTGATTCAAGATCGGGCGTACTTGATGGCTGGTTTGTACTTCACTTTCTACGATGAGTTTGTGGATATAGAGAAGCATTACTACTTTGAAAGTGGTATTCGCTCATTGGTGGCCCATATCAACCAATACAAGAAAATTCTGCATAAAGTAATCTACTTAAGTGGTAACTGGGAAGGTCCAACCTACAATATTGGGGTAGAAATGGCCATGCAGTACAATGATTCGTACAGTGAAAGCATCGAGTCGTACGCTAATGTCATTAAAACTCCAGACGGAGGAACACATCTGACTGGTTTCCGTATGGCACTCAATAAAGTATTGCGTGACTACGCGACCAAATACGGTTTATTGAAAGAAAAAGAATCATTTACGTCAGAAGATTTACGCGAAGGTTTAACAGCTGTTGTCTTTATCAAGATGCCTGCAAATGACATCCAGTTCGAGTCGCAAACAAAAAGTAAATTGAATAACGCCGAAGCACAGTCTGCTGTTTACCAGGTCTGTAAAGACGGCTTGGAAACATATTTCGAAGAAAATCCTCAAGCCGCTAAAGCGATTATTGATAAAGTCATGTTAGCAGCTCGCGCTCGCTTGGCCGCTCGCGCCGCCAAAGAAGCGGTCATTCGAAAAGGAGCTTTAGAAGGCTCTACACTGCCCGGAAAACTGGCCGACTGTCAATCCAAAGATCCAGCAGAGTCCGAAATTTTTATCGTCGAGGGAGACTCGGCAGGTGGAACTGCCAAGCAGGGGAGAGATCGTCGTTTCCAAGCTATTTTCCCCCTTCGAGGAAAGATATTAAACACAGAACGCGCTCGGTTAGATAAAATCGTTGCCTTTGAAGAATTGAAGAACTTAGTTATCGCACTAGGAGCCGGAGTAGGTGACACCTTTGATCCAGGTAAATTACGCTATCATCGTATCGTGTTGATGAATGACGCTGATGTTGACGGTGAACACATTACAACCTTGGCCTTAACTTTTTTCTTCCGTCATTTACCTGAAATTGTCAAACAAGGCTATCTCTATATTGCCATGCCACCGTTGTACAAAATCACCCACGGAAAAACTGAGCACTATGTGTACGATGACGCGGATAAAGAGCGGTATTTGACAACCATTCCAGATAAATCAAAAGTAAAGATCCAGCGCTACAAAGGGTTAGGAGAAATGAATGCGGAACAACTGTGGGACACAACCATGAATCCAGAAAGCCGAGTCCTAAAGCTCGTGACAATCGAAGACGCTAATCGTACAGACCAAGTGTTTGATACTTTAATGGGTTCTGAAGTCCCACCACGTAAGAAGTTTATTCAAACCCATGCAAAATTGGCAACGTTGGATTTGTAGAAATATCAAAAAATGAATTAGCCATGCAAGAATTTAACCTTTTTGAATCCGATAATGATCCAGAAAAACTTCTCAACAAAGCAGAAGTGGATAGAGTCGTCAGTCGAGCAGTCTGGGGAGATATTGAAAATCCTTCAGATACCGGCCTTGCTCGAGCCTTAGTTCATGCCATCACTGAAATCATGAGAACCACAACTCCACAGCTGCCGCAAGACAAGATTGAACCAGTGATTAAAAAATTGATATCTCAAAACTCTCAATATTTACTTCTTTTTGCAAAAACTCGCTATGAGGATGAGTGGTCTGCGATTTGTGAAAATCAAACAGATCGGACATTCACGAGTGCGGGAGTACTACAAGATGCTGCACGTGCTCGAGTTCCTGAGCTTATTGAGCGATTTCTTACCCGCATTCACAAAAAACAATCAGCAATTTCAGATAGTGTGTTGGTTCATTACTTCGACGGACTGTTCCGTACCCAAGCCAACCTCAATCAATACACTCAAAGTCTCGTGGACGTGGTAGCAGAAGTTCGTGACCAAGCACCACTTCAAGTTCAAGAATTTGCACAGATTTTCGCGACAGAAATATCTAAAGAGAAAATGGGTGAGATGATTTCTTTTGTCTTAGAAGTAGTCTGGGAGGGCAGTGATCGAGTGCCAGCATCAAATATCCTTATCACACAAACTGTTGAAGAGCTTGGACGCACAGAAGGCATTGCCGTAAATCAACTACAAGTGAGAAAAAAAATGATAGCGTTTATTGAAAGTAGTTTACGCGAAGAAGTGGAAAGTTATATCCTGGGAAAACACCAAGCGGACATTGCAGAATATATGGATGATAAAGCCGCAGGCGAACTTTCGGCCATGCAAGAACATGCTTTTTTTATTACCCTCCATCAAAGTATTATAGAACTTTTCCAGAATGAGAGTCCGACAAGACAAGAACTGATGCAACCACTATTAGAACTCATGCATAAAGAACACGCTGTGGCTGAAAAAGTAGAAAAGTATAAATCACAATTTGAAAGCGCTACCCAGAGAAATCCATTTTCTCAAAATTAATATAGCCGTATAAAAATTAAAGGAGACACTATGTCTGACCTCAAAGTCTTGATTGAAATCCCAGAAGGATCACGAGTTAAATACGAACTCGATGAAGAGACTCATGAAATGATGATCGATCGAATTATGCCTACAGCCATGGGATATCCAGTGAATTATGGACTGATCCAGG
>CAZULU010000004.1:15885-24761 GCA_964621585.1 uncultured Pseudomonadales bacterium | reverse complement strand
CCACTTGGCAAATTGTTTGATACTGGCAAACTTGCGTTGGATGGAGGAGTACTTAAGCCCTTTGGACTCTTGTTCCTTAAAAAATAATTCTAATTGGCTGATGTCAAAGAGGTCGTTGAGCTGAGGTTTGTTTGCAGTAGCGACAAATTGAGAAATATCACTGGAGTAATTTTTAAGTGTTGAGCGAGTTGCACCCTCCGCTTTCAAATACCCTAAAAACAGCTCCAAAGCTTCGTCACTGTGGGGAACAGCGTTTGAGGATTTTTCATGGTCACGAACAACATCTGTTTTGGAGAAAAGTTGGCTGAAGAATTTGATAATTTGGGCAAGCATGAATTTCTCAAGTATTAGACCGGGTTAGACTCATTAGATGACTGATGAGAATAGGATAAGTCTAGAGGAAAGCGAAACACAGCGTCAAGTAGTATCGCGCGCGCGGTATATAGTATGTTCTTGGCTAAAGACTCACCATTTTCACAATGTTCAAAAGTAATCAAAAGAGATCAAATGAGCTCTCATAGGAGGTTTTCAACAGTTTTAATCTAACAGTGAATATAGTGTTGAAAGTTTAAATAGGCTTGTGTATATTTATGTTAAACCAAACATGTCGATAAAACCAGATTGAAGTGTGAAGTTGTCCACATTTGAGAAGAAATAATGTAGAAAAATTGTCAACTATAATATCTGGCTTTGATGAGATTATGATTTTATATATCAATGAGTATCAATTATGTGAAACGATATGAAGAAAACGACAAGACAGATATTATTCTCTCTCTATTCTCTTGACGAGAAAAAGACCACTTTCTTTAAAAGCTACGAATACTTAGCGTCACTTTTTCCAGAACTGTCCCCTGGGGGATTGAGATCAACAATGAAGAAGCTCTGTGATGATGGGTGGGTTCAGAAGACTATGACAGCCAATCGAACCTTTTTTCAGTTGACACAAGCTGGCAAATATCAAGTGCTTGATTTGTATCCGTTTTTGAAGCTTTCAAAGCGGAAGAGTGGCCAGCCACTGCATCTTATCATAGCTACTAAACCGCCATCTCATGATCCCCAATTTCTCCACCTGCGAACCCTCTTAGCCAAGCAACATGCTCTTAAAGTAACCAGAGGTGTTTATATATTACTCCAGTCTCCAGAAGAAAATCTGCTTAACACCTTGATAAAAAGATATACCACCTCAGTCCTCATGGTAGCAATAAAAGATATTGTTTTGGGTGAATTACAATATATGGATGCATCTATTTACTCAAAAATTGCGTTGAAAAGCGCCCTGTCTGGAGCTGGCAAAGAAGTTAATAAACTGCTTGATTTGTATAGTCCAGAAAAAGGATTGAACAACAAAGTAAAAGAAGCTTTTTGTTCTTGTTTTTGTCAAATTGAGGAAATTGTGAGGCTGCATGCCTTACATTCACTTGTACACAAGGATGATTCTCAGGCTATTCGCGCTCTTCTCACCGAATGGGAAGAAATATGTCAACGGTATTGGGTCCCAACGGCTTCTCTATGACACTGTTTTACTCATGATTGTAAGTTGGGTATATTAAATTCCTCACATAATTACGAGACAGGTCCTTCCACACTAACTGTCATCCTGAACTAGGGTCAGGATCTCCAAATTTGTAAGATATTTTCTATGCATTTCCTTTGCGTGAATTCTTCGCCATTGTGAAAAGACTGTAAACGAGAAACTGGGGAGGATCAGCTCTTTTCCCGATGTCCGTAAATTATCAAAAGTATTTAATGATATTTAGGTTATATTAATAATAGTAAGCATAACGACGCACTTATTGTTATAGGGAGGAATCGGTAATAATGCGTTAATATTGCAATAATCACAAAAATAATTAACGCATGGTGGCGTGGGGTTAAATTGTGACCCAAAAATAGAGCAGCTTTGGTGCAACAATGATGGGAGTAGGTTGCATCTGTCTATGACTGATCAATTCATGGTGATTATTAGTCAAAACATCTGGTGATTATCACTCAACACGACTATATGACAGAAAAAATAATCAATAAAAAAGATGGAATAGTCCAAGCGATAATCTTGAGTGTATTGTGCAGTAATTACTCTCGCTGTATGGCTCAGTACCGAAAGATTTTTGCAGGTAAGTAGACGCAGGGATCTTGGTCTTAGCGAATAGTGTCCGTTCAATGACACAAAATAAACGGGAATAAACCCAAAGATATGGCGAAGGATTTACCCGAAAAGCTCTTTGTAGATATTGGAAACATTATCCATGACAGCAACAACAGTAGCTCGAGAAGTAAGCGTATTGACCTGATAGAAGGTTTGCGGTTTGCCATCTTCCACCCAAATGTAGTCATTTTTAGTAAGAGAGACTTGATAGATATCTTCTGGTACGAAAGCTTTAAATTCACCATGCTTATCTGTAATAAGCAAAGCTGCCAGCTGATTGGTTTGCTCGGCCAAGATGCGGACAAAAACGTCTGGAATTGGTTTGCCCTGAGTATCTACTACTTTGCCTTTAATACGAGGGATTTTGAGGGATTTGATGACCTTAAAAATGATAATTCCGAGATAGAGAAGGAAGATTAACCAGTTTACGACAGTAGGTACATAAATAAGGATAATCAAGGTTAGGAAAAAGAGCGGGACGGTGAGCTTGGCGATAAAGTTGGCTAACCGGATTTGTAGAAGTTGCCGAGAAAATAAGTTCGTGGCTAAGGTTTCTTGTTCCTGGAGAGGGTCAACCGGAATCATGAATAACTGTGGTTGTTTTTCTTCTTTTACAGTAAAAATTTCTCCTTTGTAGTACTCAAACATCGTCAGGTAAGGAGGCCGGGCAGTAATGGTTGGAAATGTGTAGTCTTGATGTCTCACCTCTAAAGCATACTTGCCTGGTGAAAGAGTGATTCCTCCATAGATACCATCCACTGTAGTGACTAAGGTTTCCTTTATAGACAGATCGCCAATCTTTTGAATAGTTAATAAAGCAAAAGATACTGGTTTACCTGTTTTACTGTTAAATACCACTCCCTGTGGCTTTGCTCGAGGTAATAGACCCAGTGCTTGTAAAATCCGAATGATCATCTCAAGTGATAATCCCCAGCCAAATTGTCCTGCCAGAGCAAGTGTTGCCGTGATTGGCAGAGCACTCGCGACAAGTGCTGAGCCTACTGGGGCGATAAATTCGACGGCTTCTTCCACCTGATCCGGAATAAATTGGGTGATTCCTTCGGGGAAGAGTATGCGAACGAGGTTGTTCAGGATTTCTTTGGGTGGCAGGATAGGAATGGAGGGCAGGGTAAACAAGCCAGCGGCTGGCCAACTGGGAGTCCCAGATGTGGGTGTGCTGGTAGGAGCCACGGATCCGCTTGGTGATGATGAGGGGGTAGCTCCAGGGGTGACTTGTGGACTAGTCGTTGGGACTGGTTGTCCGGTCGGAGTTGCTGTAGGGAACAAGAAAATTTGTTTAATAATAAAACGAATATCATTAAGAATGGTCAGGTTCCCTGACGGGTCAGTAATTTGAAAGTTGAGAGTGATGACCGTTTCTCTAGGTAACAGCGGGAGTGTGATGGACCAATTTCCAGAACCGTCGGCTGTAGTAGTGAATGTTTGACTGCCGCCGCCTTGAATATTCATCAAGACTTGAACAGTACTGGAAGGTTCTGTAGTTCCGGCAATCTGTGGTTCATTTGTTTCGATCTCGACAGGCTCTGAGGGGACAGTCGAAGGATCTTGAGCAGAAATGTTGACGGTTTCTTCCCCAATTTGGGTAATGATAAAGACTGGAGCCGTGGTGTCTATTGTAAAAGACCAGGTGGCAGAATCCCGCGTATTGTTGCTAGTATCGACTGCTTGAATTTTCCAAGTATGAAGGCCATCACTAATGCCATTTTTAGGGACCAAGGTGTAGCGATTCCCACTTTTTGTGAGCGTAAACTGGCTGTTATCAACTGGATTGAGGGGAATGGTATTAAAGAGAATGCTGCCATCCACAAATAACTTGTAGTGCCCGACGGCGACATTATCTGTCGATTCTTCCCAAACAAAACTTGGACGAGAGATAGTTAGCGAACTATTATTTGCAGGGGCAATCAAGATAGGAATACTTGGGGGAACAATGTCCGGCACTCCAGCCGTCACAGTAACCGGGCGGTCCTTGGGATTAGTGATTAATGTTTCACCTGGAAGAAGCCCACTTTGTTGGGCGGATACCGGAACGACAATAGAGAAAAGCCACAAGCTCAACAAACAGAGTGCCGCTAATCGTTGATAGATCTTCAACATAACTGGTACAGCCGATTAGCCACTACGAGACAACTGAGATGACCACTAAAGTTAGTGATTATCATCCCGGAATCTTTGTTCTTGGTCAGATTCCAGTTTTTTCAGCTTCTCTTCTAACATCTCGATTTGTTGGGATTGGAAGTTAGAACGATGTAATAGGTGCCGGCGGATAAGTAGTGCGATCACAGCAAGCGTTGAGATGGCGACGCCGATAGCAAGCAAGAGTTTGACAGGAATAATCCAGAAAGCGACGACTTGTTGTGCAATACGACCTTGTGAACCGTAGGCTGCGGTAATAGTAGCAGTGTAACGACCAAATCCCCAAACTCTGTCCCAGGTTTTTTCAAAGCCCCGAGATGTGTAAGGGAAAATATTTTTCGTTTCGACCGCTAAAGATTCACTTGGTTGACCCAACATGTTCTTCACATCGACCGTAATCATTGGCCGAACGTGGACATCAGAACGGTTATCAACTGTAAAGGAAAAGGGAATAGGCCCAAATTCTGAGAATCGAGGGACGGTGACATCAGTAATATATGCTTCTTCATTAATATCACCTTCGATGACTAAGTAGAGAAGTGTGCCGACGCGTTGTGAAACTCCTGAAGCAGTCCCACTCGTACTACCTTCCGCTACTGGTTGGTGCATGACCATGGCATAGCGACCACCTGGTAAGGCATCTTCTGGCACTTCGATTAAGACATTGACGGTGACAGTTTCGTTAGGGCGTACGACTTGACGGGTAGGTGAGAGGGAAACCCAGGATGCTAAACTCCATTGGGTGGGGGTCTCTTCATTGACGGGGATGGGTTGTTCACCATCTGTCCCAATAATAAAATCTTCTACTAATGTTTCAATTGTTTGTGATTGTGAAGAGGTGTTGCGGACGCGGATTGAAGTTTGAATCGTTTGACCGGGCTGAGCTCGCAAGGAATTATCATCACCCAAACGAGGTGGAATAGCGGTAAGTTGTACTTGAGTATTGGTAAGCTCGCTGTCTGTTTGGCTAGAGACAGGAACTGGTGAAGCACTTTGGGCAAACGTGCTAGGTGCGTGTGCAACCAGTAGTGAGAATGTTAGCACGGTGGTCACAATTGCTTTGCGAATTGTGCCTGATTTGCGAACTGATGTTGGATGGGCAGGTAACATGATCTAGATACTCCTTAGAATGTAGCTGTTGCTCGATAAGTGACGTAATTTTCGTAGTTTCCGGCTGGCTGAGTAGCTCCAACCACAATGCGGTAACATACATACAGGTTATCGTTTTCGACCGGAGCGGCGGCTGAGAAGAGATTTTGTGCAGCCTGACCAGCTTCATTGTCAGCAAAGTGTTTGGCTGAGTAGGTACGGCCAGCTTCATCATATTCGAAGGCAGCTGTAGTTGTGCCACCGGCATCATTGAGCGAGTAGGCGAACCCTTTTTCAGTAGTCAGGGTCCAATCTTGTGAAGTGGTATGTGTCATACTAGCCACTTGAGCGTCTGGGATACAGTTGGTATCTACGGTTTCATTACCTGTACAAACCTGACCGCCTAAGCCCATTTCATCATTGGCTAATGCTGTAACGACATATCCATTGGCTGCGTTGGTAGAAACGGTGAGTGCTTGGGCAGCGTTCGTGAATGAAGTAATCGATACTTCTCCAAATGGCACTGTGGTAGCTGTGGTACTGACGTCAGTAGAGACGCCACAAGCAGTAGTACCAGAACCGACGCCTATGATTCCAAAAGTGATTTGTGGAGGAACTGACGCAGTCACACGGACGGCTTCAATGACTCCGACAGCCACACTGGTAGAGTCAACTTCATTGTCATTGGTATCTAAGTGACGCACTAACATGCGATAGGTATCAGCATACCCTTCGACATGGTCATTTTTTGGGCTCGGGTTGATCAAAGAAGAGATAACGATTGGGTCTTCAGTGACACCGTCAAAAGCAGTCCCTGACGCTCCAGTACCAGTATACTCACATGTAAATGAATGATAGGTACTTCCACCAATGGTCACATCCTCAGCCGCAGCAGCACCTGCTGCAAAAGTATAGCCTGTGGTGTTGCCTGGACAGGTAACAGTTGGGGTGGAAGCTGTAAAATCAAAGCCATCTGGATCAGGAATGCCATCATCACCGGCGCCAGTGTTTGCTGTAGCGGGAACTAGGATTTGGAATTTTCCATCAGGAACGGAAGAAACCGTGTTGAATCGGACCGTCAGAGAGGCGGACTGAGTAGAGATAACCCAGTCGTTATTATCTGCGTTACCAGTTTGGAGAGAATCAGAACTTGGAGACTTGATAGTGAAAAGCCCAGGGGTACTACTGGCACTGGCCACGGTGTACGTATTAGCAGTCCCTCCATCACCAATCAAGACAACATCACCTTCTGCCAGTTGAGCAGAGGTAGTAGACGGAGCACTCCCTGGGGTGGTTTGAATCGTGATTAATGAACTACCAACAGAGTTATTTGCATCCAGTTTTCCTACAAAAGACAAACGAGACGTAGACAACGTAGCAGAGACCTCAGTCAGGTTTGCAGAACGAATTTGATGCCCTTTGATCATCGCTTGTCCGAAGAGAACTGTTAACGCTAAGGAAAGTGATAAGATTTTTTGTGATTTTTTCATCGGGATCTTTACTGTTTTTTGAGTATTTTTTTGTGCCGAGTAGAATTTGCAATAATATATATTAACTCTACTTGCGCTGAGTACCTTTGTCAAATGTGAATAACGAGGTTTTAGTGTAGAGAAGTGCCAAGAGAATTCCAACCCCAATTAATCCCGTCAGAACAAGTGGAAAGGCAACCAAAGAGTGTTCAACTATCATCTCTTCACCATCTATCAAGAGCACCACAGAAACTGTGTACGGCCCGAGTAAGAACAGCGGCTTGTAGACAAAATCCTGACTTTCTAACTCTTGAGTAGAAGTGATTTTTTGTGCAGCAATATATCGTGTCGAGTCAGGCAAAACATTGGTGGGAAAAATGTCATAGCTTTGTACTGTTTTTCCCCAAGCCTTAAAGTGCACTTGACCTTGGGTGGTGGCAGTAAACTTTCCTGTGTTTTTGACTAATACTTTTGGAATCAAAGCGGCAAAACTATCCACAAGGGTGGGCATTTCAATTTTGGCCACACTCAGTTCATCCTTTGGGGGAGTGTCGCCAACTACACTCAAGATAAAGGTACTAGCAATTTGGCCAGTGACGGCTGCGCTATTGTTATTCAGCGTAAATGTTTCTTGAGTTTGAGTTTCAAACAACAGCACAAAGTGATGTTCAGAAGGGAGAGTGTCTTCGGGGATGCGGAATTCCATCACCAACTGTTGTTTTTGGCCAGCAGGCAGTAAGAACGGTTGATCCAGTGTAATATCGCTATTCTGGAGTTGGAGGTAGGGTAAAGTGTACTCATCCGAATGTAACACTGGATTACCTGAAGTATTGTCGCTAAAAAATTGACGAAGGGTCGGTGTAACTTGGAGAGAGGTCTGTCCTTTATTTTCAATATACAACGAGTGCACTACCGTTTTGCCAGGTTGAATAATCAGATGTGTGACAGGTGGGGTAATTTCCAACAGTAAGTCTGGAGTTTGAGCAAACAGATGGTTAGGAAAGGTGAGTCCTATTCCTCCAATCAAAGCGAGTATGAAAGAGAGTTTTTTCATTTAGTAGGCAGGAATAGCTGAGTAAATAATTTGGGTTTCATAGACACCAGCAGCTTGGGTTCCCTGAGGAGCTGCCTTATAGGTAATGGTGGCAGAACGGTTGCGAGCAATTCCACTGCCAGACATAATTGTTTGCATTTCTTCATTATTTGACAGGTCTGCAAATTGACGGAAGTAATCCATATTCATAAAATCTGTGGCCACATCATCTCCAAAGACATTGAAGCCAAAGCCTGGTTTAGTGGCATCGATCCAACTACTCGCAGTTGTTTCAGAGCAGCTACCGTCATCGCAAGTGGTATCGGGGATAGTAGAAAAGCCAGATTGCAGTCGTAACGGGTGGGTCTCAAAGACCGTGACGAGATATCCTCCGGCCCCATTGGTGTTGACGGTGACAGTATGACTTTCGGAGTTGAAACTCCCGTAGGTGAGATCTCCAAGATTGATCGTCAGAGAAGAAATGGTGAATGAGAATTTTTCAAAAGGGTAAATATACTGAAAACCAGCCTTAACCTGATAACCAGATCCAGTAAAAGCGCCAGCAGCAGTTTGTCCGACTGTATCCGTAACTTTGTAGCTGGCACTCGATTTTTCTCCTGAAGTCATGTTGAAGTTACCAAACTGTATTTTGTAGGAATCAGAACTCATGGTTTCTGCATGGACAACTTGAGATACAAACCTGGCCCCAAGCACCATACAAGAACCTGTGAGAAGCGCTACAGCTAGATTACGAAGTGGTGTTGTCATGGTCAGGCTGAATAAGTAACTGTTCAGATTCTTCATGGATCAATTTAATTTGCTCCTGAATGTTGGCTTGGTTAATTTCAGGATGGAGGCTCAACTGAAATAACATTTCTAGCTTGGGTTGCAGAAACGTTTTAATAAACATTTTGGAGGTATATGCTCCGGCATCCAGCTTTTCTTCTTGTTGTACAAGAGTTTGTTGGTCAAATTGATG
>CAZULU010000004.1:0-15785 GCA_964621585.1 uncultured Pseudomonadales bacterium | reverse complement strand
CGCTTGATGCCAAAATACAGCAGAATTACGGCTGCGACTAACTGCAGAGAGTAGTACTCAAGTTGGGGCACGGAAACCCAGACGTAAGAAAGTACGATCGCTAAAAAAACCAAAATGATTTGGGCAGTAGAAGACATACTTTTATTAGTGTATAGGGGTTAGCGGTTAGGGTCTAGTAGAACCAATGTAGTCGCAAGCAGCTTTCGTACAGTTTCACTCTAGTTACAAATCTCTTGTAACCAATCTCGAGTGTTGTGTGTTACAATACTGTGATCATGCAAAAGATTATTGCTTCAGCACTCCTTCTTACGCACTAATAAAGTGGGGAAGTGCTGTTTTTTCATTTCCCCGAGCAGGGGATTTTTTGTTTTATTACAGATTGTACAGGTTTGAGATCGAATAGAATTAATATATAAACAAGATATACTTACTAACATATTTACAGAAAACATATTGATCGTTTTAGAAAAAAAACATATGGCAAAAACTGTATACGACCACATAGCGATTGAAGAAAAATGGATGACATCCTGGGAAGATCAGCAACTTTTTCAAGGTACGGAAAAACAATCAGTGACTGGGGACAAAGAATATTTGTTGTTTGCCTTTGCATATCCTTCTGGAGCTGGTCTTCATGTCGGCCACGTCGAGTCAAAAACAGCTTTGGATATTTTAGCCAGATTCAAGCGCATGAATGGTAAGCAAGTCTTCTTTCCAGTCGGTTGGGATGCATTTGGATTACCTGCAGAAAACTATGCCATTAAAACTGGTGTTCCACCTGTGGAGACAACGAAGAATGCAATTAAAACTTTTCGTCGGCAATTGAAGCGGATTGGCATTTCCTATGATTGGCAAAATGAAATTGCCACCAGTCACCCCGAGTATTATAAGTGGACCCAGTGGATTTTTTTGCAATTATTTAACAAAGGTTTGGCATATCAAGCAACTGCCCCAGTGAATTGGTGCCCCTCTTGTCAAACCGTGTTAGCCAACGAACAAGTGGTCAGTGGTTCTTGTGAGCGCTGTGGCTCGACCGTGATTCAAAAGGAAATGAAGCAGTGGTTTTTCAAGATTACTGATTATAAAGATGAATTGATTTCAGGATTAGATCAAGTTGATTGGCCAGAGCCAACCAAACAACAGCAGATCAATTGGATTGGACGATCTCAAGGGGTAAACGTCACATTTAAATTTGCGCAAAGCGATGTTGAATTAACGTGTTTCACTACTCGAGTAGATACCATCTTTGGAGTGTCTTTCTTGGTTATTTCCCCGGAAAAGTTTGAAGAACTAGGTTTATTGAGTACCGTTGAAAGCGACCGACGACAAAGTGTCCAAAACTATTTGAATACCGCCAAAACCAAAACAGAAGAACAACGCAAGATTGGCGAAAAGGACAAAACTGGAGTCAATACAGGATTGAAAGTGATCAATCCAGCCAGTGGTGCAGAAGTGCCGGTATTTATAGCAGATTACGTGTTGGCTGGGTATGGAACAGGAGTAGTGATGGGAGTGCCAGCCCATGATGAACGAGATTTTGCTTTTGCTCAGAAGTATAAGTTGCCGATCATGCAAGTGATCCAAACAGGAGGGGCTGATGAACGCGGTTACTTTGGTGCTGGAGATGGAGAATTAGTGAACTCAGCAGATTTCTCTGGAATGGCCTCGGCTGAGGCAATGGCAAAAATTCCTGAACACTTTTCATCCTCGATGGAAAAAACGACGACCTATCGCTTGCGGGATTGGTTGATTTCTCGCCAACGGTATTGGGGAGCCCCAATACCTGTGGTCTATGACCCAGACGGTAAGGCCCATCCAGTCAAAGAAGAACACTTACCGTGGTTACTCCCAACGGATGTAGAGTTTAAGCCCACAGGTGAGTCGCCATTAACCTATTCTCAAGAACTGAAAGAACGAGTAGAGAAATTATATGGTAAAGGTTGGACTCCAGAATATGACACCATGGATACATTTGTGGATTCAAGTTGGTACTTTTTGCGCTATGTGGATTCAAGGAATACAGAAGCATTTGCATCAGAAGAGCAGATTACGCAGTGGCTACCAGTTGATTTTTACATGATTGGTCCAGAACATATCGTGTTGCACTTGTTGTATTCGCGATTCTTTACTAAGTTTTTGCGTGATGAAGGATATCTTCACTTTGATGAGCCGTTTATGAAGATGCGCCATCAAGGAATGATTTTGGGTCCCGATGGTCGCAAAATGAGTAAGAGTAAAGGGAATGTCATCAATCCAGATGAAATCGTTGAAAAGTATGGGGCAGACACTTTGCGAGTATATGAAATGTTTATGGGCCCGATTGAGGCCGATAAACCTTGGAATACCAATTCGGTAGTCGGCGTGTATCGATTCTTACATCGTATATACAACGTAATAGTGAGTGGTCAGTGGGCAACTGGTTCCGAGAATGAGTACGCCGCGAATTCACAACTGCGTCGCAAATTGCATCAGACAATGAAGAAAGTCAGCGAAGATATTCCAGAGTTGAAGTTCAATACTGCCATTGCTGCGATGATGGAACTCATGAATGTGTGGGAGAGCTCGAAAGACCAACAGGTACTACATGTTGATGATGTTAAAGCCTTTATCAAAATCTTGTGTCCATTTGCACCATTTTTGGCAGAAGAGTTGTGGCATTACGTCACCAATGGACAGAGTTCGGAGTCAGTACATACGCAAAATTGGCCAACATACAGTGAAACACTCTTGGTTGATGAAGAAGTAGAGATTGTTGTGCAAGTAAACGGGAAAGTTCGTGGGCAAATGAGATTGCATGTCGATGAAGCTCGTGATCAGGCGGTAGTGATAGCAAAAGCTAAGCAACTAGAGAAAGTGGAGCCCTGGATTGTACAGAAAAAGGTTGTCAAAGAAATATATGTCCCGAAAAAGTTGGTGAATATAGTGGTAGTATAAACTCTTTACCATTTCATTTTTGTGTAAGAATTGTTTTCTATACTCTGGAGCATGTTTGATCAACTGCTCCAGAGTGTTTCTAGTCGGTCACGCTACTTTATCATTATCTCTTTGGGATTAGCCTTGTTGGGTGGGGCAGCCTTTGTGATAGCTGTTCTCCTACTGTTCTCGCAACCCTCATCATCTGATATCGAAATACTATCTGAGTCCACGAATGAATCAGAACAAATAGTACATATCGTCTTTATTGATGTGAATGGAGCTGTCAAGAAACCAGGAATATATCAATTGCCTGCCGATTCGCGAGTGACCGATGCCATTACAAAAGCTGAAGGATTTACGGATCAAGCAGATGCCGAGTATGTGGCCAGGCAATTAAACCTCTCTCAAAAACTAAGTGACGGTCAAAAAATATACATTCCCTTTCAAGATTCTGGTAACAGTCCCATGCTGTCTTCATCAGCAGAACAAATATCTTCTCATCAGCTTATCAATATCAATACGGCTACGATTGCGGAGTTAGAAAGTTTAGAGGGAATAGGTAAAGCGCGTGCTGAACAGATTATGGCTCAACGGCCATATACGACGCTGCAAGAGCTAGTGGAAAAGAAAGTAATTCCTTTAAGCGTGTTTGAAAAAATCGAGAAATCTATGACCGTGTTTTGAGTTATATAACGACTTAATAATTCCATACTAGTGAGTAGTTTTTCGTATCAATTTATATCAAATATTTTTCATAATTATTTTCATGTCAATGCTAAATGGCGCGATTAATTACCGCAACTATGTTTATTTATATATTTTGATGCTTTTAACACTATTAATATTAATGAAATTTTTGCGACAAAGTAGTGTTTGTTACGAAGTGAAGAACGGTGACGTGGTTCGGGTCTACAAAAGTCTTATAGTTAGCGATTGGTCAGAAAATAGTGTTAAAAAATTAACAAAAGGACCGCTAGTTATCCGGAACATTAAGAAACAAGAGAAAAGCCCAGATTTGTCATCTGGTGATGTGATAGTGGTCGAGGGAAGAGTTGATAATATCCAGTTTTGGAGCTCAAATGTTGAAGAAGTTCACTTATTACCGCAAAATATTGTTCACCGCCTTCGACGGCTTTACAAGCCTGGATCGATCGGGAAGTATCAAACACCGCTAAATATCTATGGTTGTGAAATAAGATTGACAGAAGCTGTTATTGTGAAAGTTGAAAAAAATAGCCATTCGGGAATAGCTTGGTTTTTTATGTTACTTGATAAGTTGAGAAGAGTACGAGAATTATTATTGCAAATGTATGCGCGTTATTTAACAGAGCCGCACGCATCCCTAGCCTATGGAGTATTGTTTGGAGATACTCCTACCATGCCCTCTAATTTTTATAACAGTCTTGTGCAGGTGGGCATTTTGCATGTAGTTGCCGCTTCTGGGTATAACGTCTCTGTAATCATGGCTGTCACCACTCGTTTTTTTCAGTATTTCCTCAAGAGTAAGAAAATAATACTAGCTTTCTCTGCTTTGGTAGTGATCGGGTACATGTTTCTCGCTGGTTTTTCTCCATCTATTGTACGAGCTGGTGTGATGGGCATATTAATAGTCATAAGTCAGTTATTTGGCCGCGTATACTCCGGAGAAAAAGCCTTATTTATCACGACCCTCATCATGTTATTAAGCGATCCGTATCTGGTAGCTAATGCTTCTTTTCAGCTTTCGGTTGCTTCTACGTGGGGAATTATGTGTCTATTGCCGCTATTGCGGGCAGATCAAAGTAATTCTCATACGCAAGACTCAAGCACTCTTGGCACAAGCATGCAAAACGAGCTCAAAAACGCTTTTTTTACTACCGTTGCGGCTTCCATTACAACCGTACCAATCATTTTGTATCGGTTTGGACAGTTCAGCACGGTCTCTGTCATTGCCAACACAACCTTGCTATGGATCATTCCTATCCTCATGATGTGTTCTGCCCTGTTTGTAGTTGCGACTTTGCTATTTCCGTGGATTGGTGCAGTATTCGCAATTCCAACATGGGTAACTGCGCAGCTCTTTGTGAGTGCAGTAACTAGCTTTGAGCGACTGCCGTTTGCGAGTCACACATTTGAGAATGTGTCACTATTGATCCCACTTCTGTGGTATGCCGTCGTTATTGTATTTTGGCGGTGGAGGAGCCGACATGTCAAAACTGACTAAACCGTTAGCAATACTTCTCCTCATCGGAATCAGCAGCCTCTACTTTTTATGGCAACAATGGCCGGACAATCATTTCCACTATATTGCTTGCGATGTGGGGCAGGGTGATGCCCATCTATTGTCTGTGGGCTTCACTCAAATTCTGATAGATACTGGAAACAATAATCAGGTCATTGAGTGTCTCTCTCAGTTTATGCCATTTTGGGATCGTACTATTGAAATAATCATCATAACTCATAAGGATCATGATCATATTGGAGGTTTGGAGTCAGTACTTGCGCGTTATGCAGTTACACATGTGTTCTTGAACCCTTCTAGCAAACCGCTATCACCTTCACTTCAAAGGCAGCTAGAGCGATCTTCCGTCATTCTTGAGACCCTTACCCAGGGGCAACGTCTAAGCGTAGAGGCAGGGACGCAGCGTTTACAGTATTTGACTATATGGCCCCCTTCTTGTGCGATAGTTTTCTCGAGTCACGACATGAGCATATGGACACCTCAAAACACGTCCGAAGCAGACAGAACCCGAAGGTTTGTGAGGCAGTCAGCAACCAACTGCGGATCTCTTGAGGAGAACGACATGTCTATATCTGGGATTGTGAGCTATGGTCAGTTTTCCGCCTTGTTCACAGGCGACATGAGTGTGTCTGTAGAGCAAGCATTGATCTCTGAGGCCCTGCTAAGAGATGTAGATGTGTTAAAAGTTGCGCACCATGGCTCTAAAGATAGCACTCATCAGGGTTTGGTTGCGGTTGCCAGACCCGAAACAGCTGTGATAAGTGTCGGACAGAGAAATGGCTATGGTCATCCTCATGACATTGTATTGGATCGATTGAACTCTTCAAATATTAAGGTGCTGCTTACTTCTGAGTTTGGAAACATACATATGGTAAGCGATGGTAATCATTATTGGATGAAAAAAACAAGAAAGTAAAGAGGGGAAAAGGGGTGAATGCGAAATATACCCAAACAAACTTGGGAAAAATTGCTCTCACATTTTTAACAAAGGCCAAGATGGCAAATTTAGGCTTTTTATTTGAAAATTGAGTAAGAGTAGTATGGCAAAACAGTAGCATAGTCCGATCGGGAAGGCACATTACTCGAGTAAATATTCACATTTACTCAACATCTGTAATCCCTGTTGAATAACGACCAGAGGAAAAAATACTTTAGGGGGAGCATAGGTGGGGCTCAAGTTTTAGATTGAAAAAAAGTTTTTAGCCTGGTGATAATTACTTAGCCGAGGTTATACAGTCGTTTCGATAAAAATGTACCTCGAAAAATAACAACAAATTCCCGGTTAGCAGTCGAGTGAAGTAATGCTAAGTCTCAGGGTGGTTAAAAAACATTGATAGATAGGCATGCTCTTGACGTAAAGAGGTGCGATTTTGAAGGTCTGAAACCAAAGATAAATGTATAGATAAAACATTGATAAATCAATCTAATTTAACAATTTAGGTGTTTTATCATCTCGAAATACCAGGCTAGTAAGTGTGAGTAGCTTTTTCTCAAGAGTTCTTGGTCAAGTGGAGTCTTCATTAGCAAGTGACAGCTTTCTCACAGGTGGGAGTATTAGCAATAAGAAGTAGAGTTAATCCGACAGGTAAAGACCGCAAAGGTTTTATTTGTGGTCAAAATGCTCAACCAACAGCACCTGTTAAAGTACAAATTTTGCGAACCGAAGGAAATGCGAATTGAGAGCGACTGAAACTTTTTAAGTTTTAAAAAAACGACAAATAGAGTACATTTTGTATCAAGCTGAATACGATCTAACTCGGCTAAGTAATTAGAATATTAAATAAAAAGCCTCTTTAAAAAGGATAACCTAAAAATGCTGTTCACAAAAAAAGGCTGGATGTGACCGGTGAGTAATCAGAAATGGTTGTATCTAATGAAAAGCGAAGAAAGAACGAAGAAAGCATTTTAGAATTTACAGAGAGTGTGTTACAATCCCAACTAAGAAAACGGTCGATTGGAGTCGCGATCCAAGAATGCGTACACAGAGATAATAAGAAGCAAGATATAGGTAGTGGGTATTTTCCCTACCTCCTACAACTTACATCTTACACTTATCTACGCTCCGTTGCCTTATAAATAGAGGACAGTTATCGAGCTGTACAAATCGAAATGAGGTCCTGCACATAGCGGGATGAACAAGGGTGGTACCACGGTACAAACCGTCCCTTATTGTCATATCAATGATGTGGCAATGAGTGACGGTTTTTTTGATAGCAAATTCCAGATTCACAAATTATCTATTACCAATAACAATGAAGTATATGCAAGACATTCGAACCCACCTCAAACAAGTCGTACTTCAGGCATTAGGAAACCTAGCGCTTTCCATTCCTGACGATATTCATTTGGAGCATCCAGCCAACCCTGAACATGGGGAGTGGAGTACCAATGTGGCGATGCTCCTATATGCTGAAACAAAAAAAAGAAGTTTGGAATCAGGGACCAGTGATCTGAAATTTTCTAATCCTCGAGAATTGGCCCAAGCTGTTGTGCAGGAAATGAACGCACAAATCTCCAGTCTCCAGTCTCTAATCACAAAAATTGAAGTTGCTGGTCCGGGATTCATTAACTTTTATCTATCTAACGAATTTTACGTGGCTGAAATGGGTCAATTAGTGCAGAGACAGGGAAAATTAAGTTCTACTATTAACACCGGCAAACGAGTCACTACAGAGTTTACTGATCCGAATCCCTTTAAAGAATTTCATATTGGTCACTTGTACAGTAATGCAGTCGGAGAAACGTTTTCGAGACTCCTAGAAGCGACTGGAGCGACAGTTCGTCGGGTATGTTACCAAGGCGATGTCGGAATGCATGTAGCCAAAAGTATTTGGGGGATGCAGAAAAAAATGCGAGAAGACCAAGTTGATTTGGGAAATTTAGCTAAGCTTGATCTCACCGAGCGTATCAAATTTCTCGGCAAAGCATACTCGTTAGGGGCGACGGTCTATGAGGAAGATGAGCAGGCGCAAAGTGAGATGAAAGCAATTAATAAAGACATTTTTGCAATTGTGCACGGTGAGTCAGCGGGCAAAGAAGAGCTGCAAGAGTTGTACGAGACAGGTCGCAAGTGGAGTTTGGAGTATTTTGAAACAATTTATCAGCGATTAGGAACCCAGTTTGAAGGGTATTACTTTGAAAGCAAAGTCGGCCAGAAGGGGGTGGAGATCGTTCAAGAATTTTTGAAAAAAGGAGTATTTCGAGAAAGTAATGGTGCGGTTATTTTTCCGGGGAGTGAGCATGGACTTCATGACAGAGTTTTTTTGAACTCGTTAGGGTTGCCTACCTATGAAGCAAAAGAACTGGGATTAGCGCCGACTAAGTATCAGGATTGGCAGTATGACGAGTCGATCATTATTACTGGCAATGAGATTAAAGAGTACTTCAAGGTATTGCTGAAGGTTATGTCAATTGTGAGACCAGAGCTGGCAAGTAAAACTAAACACTTCTCTCATGGCATGGTTCGGTTGCCAGAAGGCAAGATGTCGAGTCGGACGGGCAAAATTTTGACCGGAGAGTGGTTGCTTGAAGAGGCCAAAACCAGAATCCAGCAGATTTTAGAAGAGAATAAGCCAGATCTTTCCACCGAGAAAAAAGAACAGATTACGGAGACTTTAGCGGTAGCTGCTGTCAAGTATGCACTGCTGAAGAATGGTGTCGGAGGAGATATCAAGTTCAACTTTGATGAGTCAGTGAGTTTTGAAGGCAATTCCGGTCCCTATCTGGAATACACCTGTACTCGTGCCAAATCTGTGTTGAGAAAGAGCGACTCAGTAGGTAAGACAAATATGTTCTCTTTGTCTGATCTTCCTGAATTAAATGCAGATGAACTAGCGGTATTACGGTGGTTAAGTCGATTTGAAGAAACTGTGATGCAATCAGCAGCAGAGTATGCCCCTCACCAGTTGTGTACCTATTTGTTTAGTTTGGCGCAGGCGTTTAACTCGCTGTATGCAAATCATCAAATTATAGGGAGTGAGAGTGAGGCGTTACGACTACAAATTACTCAAGCAGTTTCAATTACTCTTGAAGAGGGGTTGCGGTTGTTGGGAATAGAGACAGTTGAGGAGATGTAAACTATCAAAGCGTAGAAAAAGTAAAACCCCGCTGTCTGCGGGGTTTTTTTAATACTGACCAAAATATTTACTGACACAACCGATGGAATTCTGCGATTTTGGCGCGAACTTGGCCAATTTCAACTCCCATGTCATGCAAGACGTCGCGCACAATGCCTTCAGCTTCCTCATTTGTTAGGTTACCTTCGACATACTTAACGATATCCACAGTATCTTGATAGTTGGGGTCATTATCCTGTCGAGGCAGAGAGCGAGTAAGGTCATGCTTATAGCGACTCTTCACAAACGCTTGAGGATTATCTAATGCATCTTTCAAATCATTATGCCACAAGAGTGGAGTCTCAGTGTTTTTTTTGAAGGTTCCGCTGTCATATTAAGCAATACATTCAGTCGCTGCTGCACTCTTTCTCTTATATCACTATGGTAAGAGTTTTCTGACATAGAGTCTCCAAATAATATCCCATAACAGTAACATTTCAATATTACTGTTGCAAGCGATATTTGGGGAAGGATAAAAATAAGCTTACGAGCACCACCATCATCCAGCCTTGTTGGAGAGTATAAAGATAGTGATCAAGAGTGAGGAGAGGAAGCACTATGATGATGGGCAAGAAGACAGAAGCAGGTTTTTCGCGTTTGTTAGTAAAGATTATTAGGTATCCAAGAACCAAAATAATTACGCCAAGTAGTCCATGTTCTGCCAGGAACAGTAAACCGACATGATGAGTGGGTTGGACGAAGCTGACAATTTCTCGAGAAGTAGAATAGTCTTCCACATAGGCAGTGAACTGGAAAAATCCTACACCTGAAAGAGGATGAGCCTTAAACATATTCCAGGCTATATGATTAAGTTCTTGGCGACGGGAGACACTAGTAACTGGAGATTCGGGATCAGAGATTTGTAGTGTAGACAGAAGAAGAGGAGTAGTGATGAAAAATGCGAGAGACGCTAGGCACAAGGCAAGAGGTCCGAGGAATGAGGCACGAGATCTCAGACCTTTGATCTCAGACCGCCTAGTATTACTGATTGACCACTGTTTCCTGAGTGTTTGATAGCTGATAAATAGTGCTCCTACCCCAAGCGTTAACCAAGCAGAGATAGACTGAGTGAGGAAGAGAACGAATAGCGGTAGGATGTATGATGTAAGAGGTAGAATTTTTCGAACCATTACTTGGTGATGCTTGCTTTTGGAGGTGTGAATGCTGTTCACAACTAATTGATAGCTGATAACTATCATTCCTATAGCTAAAAAACCGGCCAAAACATTAGGATGAGGAAATGTGCCGTAGGGTAGGACCCGTAAGCCGAAATTACTGCCAATCAACGTATCTAACCAACTAAAATCAGCGCGTGCTAAGCCGGGTTGATTCAGCAATTGAGTTTCTCCAAACCAACGGTATGACGTTAAGGAGTGTTGGGTCAAAAACTGATACACACCCAGTAGGGATTGGAAGAGGAGGGTAAGCGGTAGAAGAAAGCAAGAAGTAACAGCTAGGTATCGACTCTGGTAGTTTTTTGTTAACCAGTAAGCAAACGTCCCAAATACAGTAAACTTGCCCATTTGCCAGGTTGCAAGGAATGCAAAGGGGGTAAAGAACTGGCGAGTTATGATCAATATCACGAGAACGAACAGCAATAATACGGGGCCTGTTTTGGCATTCTTCCAGAACTGACTATTCACGAAGCGACTCAATGCTAATCGCGGTTTTTTATTCAAAGCTTTCATCAATTCCAACACAAGCACAGCAATTATCAAAAAATCCGTGAGATACAGCTTAGGAATCAAGTAATCTATCTGGAGACCATGTACGAAGCCAGAATTAGGCAGAATTTTCAGAAAGAGATTACTTGGTAATACAATAATTAACCCTGCGAGTAATAGAGCTTGCGAAATGCTTACAAATGTTTGAAAGCGTTGTGACATGGGGCGTAGAAACTTACTAATATAGAGTATTACATCTCATTGTAACCCACAAAAATGATGCACAAGTATATATTAATATTCATTGTTAATTATTAATATACGTTTAAGTAGGGGTTTGATTAGTTAATTTATATTGCTTTATATTTTGATATAGGTAAAATGTTTGAAAAATCGTACAGATCTCGGATATCCAATCCCTGATCTCAGAGTGTCATGATATGATGAGGGCAAATACTGATTACAAATTAGTGGTAGAAATTTTCCTATGCAGTATCAAAAGAATGTTTTGAAATCTGGATTAACAGTGATTCGTGTACCGATGGAAAGCGTGAAGAGTGTGACAGTGCTGGCACTTGTCAAAGTAGGTTCTCGATATGAAGATGAGCGCACTTCCGGGATTTCTCATTTTCTTGAGCACATGGTGTTTAAAGGAACAGAGAAATATCCCACAGCTCAAGACGTGGCGGCGGCGGTTGATGCCGTAGGTGCCGAGTTCAATGCGTTTACCTCCAAGGAATATACTGGCTATTACGTCAAGTCCGCTAGTAAGGACATTCAACTTGCGCTCGATGTAGTCTCTGATATGTTGTTGACGCCTCAGTTACGAGAAGAGGATTTGGAGCGCGAAAAGGGCGTTATCGTTGAAGAGATCAATATGTATGAAGACACTCCCATGCGCCATATTGGTGATGTTTTCGAACGGATGTTCTATGCTGGATCAGATTTAGGTCGTGACATCATCGGTACACGTGACACGGTCAAAGGGATTGGACGACAAGATTTTGTTGATCATCTTCATAAATGGTATGGATTATCTAATATGGTAGCGATCGTGGTTGGTGATGCAGAAGTCATTGGACGAGAAGAACTGCTCACCCAAATCGAAGGCTACTTTGCCAAAGGTGATGCCACCCAACGGTTAGAGCCAGCTCAACTAGACACTTCCAATAATCCAATTGCCACTGACAAGCGAATAGTTGTCAAACACAAGAAAACAGAACAAGCCCACTTCATTTTAGGCTTTCCTGGAATTGCACGAAACGATGACGATAGATACAGCCTGTCTGTGTTGAGCACGATTTTGGGTGGAAATATGAGCTCGCGACTTTTTACCGAGGTGCGCGAAAAACGAGGACTCTGTTACTACGTACGCAGTGATGTTGACATGTATGCGGAGACGGGATTCTTTGGAGCTGCCGCGGGAGTAGATCCACAGCGCATTGAAGAAGCGATCAAAGTCACGTATCAACAATTTACTGATTTAGCAGAAGGTAAGAACCCCATTACTCAACAAGAATTAGAACGTGCTAAAAATTACACTTTAGGAAGTCTAATTTTAGGGATGGAAGACAGCCAAAGTGTCGCGCAAAGTTACGGGATGAGTCAGCTTTTATTAGGCAAAGTGAGGACGTTAGATGAAGTTATGAAACACATCAACGCGGTAACAATGTCGGATATTGATCGGGTTATTAAGCGTTTAATTCAACCTGATGCAGTTCGATTGGCGATGATCGGTCCTTTTGAGGACGAAAAGAAGTTTGGGGCATTACTTGGGATTTGAGATGAGATGTGAGTGATTAGTTTTGATATTGGTTGGTAGGAAAGACATGGCGTGGTAAAATGCCGAGTAGTTGTAGCATTACTATTACATTTTTTGCTAGGAGAATTCTATGCAACGCACTGCAGTGTTAGTCAAACCAGACGGTTTGCAACGTGGCTTAATTGGAGAGATTATCTCTCGATTTGAGCGCAAAGGATTAAAATTAGTAGGTCTCAAGATGGTCCACATGACAGATGAAATGTTGAGTGAGTGGTACACCGAGCACAAAGATAAAAGCTTTTTCAATGACCTCAAGTCCTTTATGGGACAGATGCCAATTGTAGCGATGGCTTGGGAAGGTGTTGACGCCATTAAGGTTGTACGCAAATTAGTGGGTACTACATCTGGTCGAGAAGCTGAAGCCGGTTCGATTCGAGGTGACTTCGGAATGAGTCAACAATTTAACTTGATTCATGCTTCTTCGAGCGAAGGTGATGCCGAGCGAGAAGTTGCGATTGTGTTTGATCAAGACGAACTGTTTGGCTACCAAGGAGCGATGGAATGCGTGATTTATGCTGATTATGAAGTGAAATAATTTAGATGTAGGGTGTAAGTTGTAAGATGTAGGTTCACATTACAAAAGGAATCAACACATACAATAGTAGCGGACAGGCGATTGCAAAATCCCTGTCCGTTTTTGGATGTGCCCCTGCCGGGAGTCGAACCTGGATTTAGGGTTTAGGAAACCCTCGTTCTATCCATTGAACTACAGGAGCATTAGGGTCGGGGTGACTGGACTCGAACCAGCGACCTCGTCGTCCCGAACGACGCACTCTAGCCATCTGAGCTACACCCCGAATAACACTTGGGCAATAATGGCGATTTTAGCACTTTGAAAGTAAAAGATACAAAGAAAAATTGGTCCTGGCCAAACCTCTTAACTCCGTTTTCTAGCATAACGCTCTCGGGAAACTCGAATCACCTTCTCTTTATTTTGGTTACTAGAGGCTGCCAGATTCAAAGTTTCGGCAGGAAATGGCGAACTGACGTGATTGTCTATCATCAACTTGACGATAATCTGGTAGCGGCCGAGGGAGACTAAGTCTTCTTGCGAATATTTGTTACCAAATTCTTTATTCATCCATTCCGCATCTCGAGCACCCAGGATGAAACTAGCCATGCTTCCGACGTTTCCAAAGATCGCTTCTTTGATTTCATCTGGAATCTGGGCGATATACTGATTTGCCAAGATTAAACTCAAGCGATATTTGCGAGCTTCAGATAAAATTTTGATAAAACTGGTGGTCGCGAAATTTTGAAACTCGTCGATATAGAGATGGAAATCCCGTCGATCTTCCTCAGCGATATAGACACGGTTCATGGCAGCTAGCTGAATCTTCGTGATCAACATGGCCCCGAGTAGCGCCGTATTATCTTCCCCGAGTTTTCCCTGGGAGAGGTTAATGAGTAATATTTTCCCCTCATTCATAGCGTCTTCGATACTAAATGAGCTTTGATTGGTATTGACCACGTTACGGATTAAGGGGGAAGTGACAAATTGACCGACTTTGTTCAAGATAGGAGAGATCGCTTCAGTCCGCTGTTTTTCCTGCATTTTGTTAAACTCACCTTCCCAGAAGTTTTTCAGTACTAAGTCGTCCATTTCCGAAACAACTCGCTTACGATATTTTTCATCAGTCAACATCCGGAGAATGTCTTCTAATTTAGCGTTTTGAGACAAAAGTGTGAGCAGTGTGTTACGCAGAATATATTCCAACCGAGGACCCCAGGAATTGGCGTAGAGTTTTTGGAAAATCGCGACGATACCCGAGGCAATCAGTTCGCGGTGGACCATGGAACCACCTTCAAACAAGTTAAGCTTGACCACAGCATGGGGGTCTGTTGGATCGAATAAAATCACATCATTAATGCGATGTTTGGGTACGTAGTTCAAGACAGTTTCAATTAAGTCTCCATGCGGATCAACCACCGCCAAGCCTTTATTGTGCTTCAGGTCGTTGATGATCATGTTGGCCAAGAGCGTAGACTTACCAGTTCCACTTTTTCCGATCACATACATGTGACGACGAAGATCAGCTTCCTTGATACCAAAAATACGTTTTTGGTTCTTAAATTCGGTTTTTCCAAACAGATTAACCTGTTCGCGCTCTGCTTCAGGGATCGCTTCATAAAACGGCAAATTCTCTGGCGGTTCGCCCAAAAGTGTTTTGCCCCACGCAATATTTTTGATGGTGGAAAGCTGTTTGTTGGGCAAATGGAACATGGTAGAGAGTTCGTTGACCGAAAAGTATTGTGCAGGAAGTTTGGTCGTATCTCGTGCCAACATCAGTTCTAGTAATCGTTGTTTACGGAACAAAGGTGTTCGTAGGGTGAGCCGATTGTGTTGAGAATCTAAACTATTGAATGCCTGTGACAAAGAAGTAAGGAGCTGATCAGCCTGGAGCTTGGTCGGACTTTGCGTTAAGACCCGTATACCCACTTGGAAGCCTGTTTGATTAAGCTTTGCTTCCATTTCAGTCTTGAGTGGATGTGCAGAGTAACTGCCGTCACTTTGCTTGGCACCTCTTTCAGCAGCAGAACGACCAGAATTTTTCCAACTTTCTCGAGCTTTGCGCACGGTGAATTGGATCAGCACACAATCACCTTCCATTGTCTTCGTCAGAGTAGAGAGGATGGTAGAAAGGGGATCAGTTTCTGAGTATTCCTTGAAAGTCTTGAGCGAAAAATATGAAGGTGCTGAAAGCTTGAGCTCCCCCATGGCTTTAGGGCGGTCCAGTTGGAACTCTTCAAGAGGGTTGTGCGCTAGCTGACGAATTAAAATTTCCGGATAACTGGCGGTGAGTTGACTCTTGATGTATTCCACTAACGAAGTGGGAACAGTCACAAAAAAGTAGGTAACTTGACCTTGATTCATAATCTCAAAAGTAAAAGGAGTGGCTTTTTTCCAGGCAGAAAATAGACCCACTGGAGGATTGGGTAACGTCGCAAAAAATTGGGCTGCTACCTCTGGGGTATGTTCAGCGTCGCGGGCAGTCCGTAACTCGAGTGTTACTCGGGGATCTTGTTCCATGAGTTAAGTATACAAC
>CAZULU010000003.1:0-28227 GCA_964621585.1 uncultured Pseudomonadales bacterium | reverse complement strand
TCTGATCTCTAGTCTCTACCGTCCCAGTAATAATTCCTGTACAATTAATCGATCATGCAACGAGTACCTCTCAAGAACCCTGGATTTTTGATCTTAGCTGCTATCAGTCTGCTGTATTTTGTAACCCACCTCGTATCACTTACACTGTTGCCAGTATTTGCAGATGAAGCCATCTATATTCGCTGGTCTCAGCTAATTATGGAAGACTGGCGTCGTTATCTCTTTTTTCCTTTAAATGATGGGAAAACACCGCTTCATATGTGGTTGATGATTCCTTTTCTTAAGCTTATTCCAGATCCACTTTTGGCTGGAAGACTGTTGTCTGTGCTTGTGGGATGGGGACAAGTATTTGTGATACGAGAAATAATATCGAAAATTGGTGGAAAGCAGCTGGCTCAGACACTGGGGATGCTGATGGTAGTGTTACTTCCTTTTTGGTATTTTCACCATCGATTGGCGCTTATTGATGGACTATTTACGTTATTCTTATCGTTGACCCTACTTGGATTAATTAGGATTGCACAATACTTAGATGCTATCCCAGTATCAACAAACATAAAAGGACACATACAAGTATTGTTTGAACCGAAGCAAAAAAAACTCTGGCAATGGGTAGGTCTGACAGGATTGTTCTATGGTTTAGCATTTTTAAGTAAGTTACCCGCTATTTTTTTTGCTCCTGTATTTCCAGTGTTCATTTTGTATACACCTCTTGGCAAGAAGTGGGTGAATTCTGTATTACAACGTTCTTTGCCTATTGGTATAGCTGGTGCGATAGGAGTGTTAATTTTTTTATCTTTAAGAATACATCCAGCATTTGGCCAGCTATTTTCCCGGGGAGGAGATTTTACTAGATCAGTTTCAGAAATTATTAGCTTGCAAGGTGCCTCAATTATACAAAATGGCTTATGGGTCACAGATTGGTTTGCCTCATATGTTTCATATTCACTGTTGATTATCGTAGCACTTTGTCCATTGATATCAAAAAATAAGCGACAACTGCTTGTGATTCTTTTTTCAGGACTAATCTTTTTAGCACCGTTTATCATTTTAGGTAAAACAATCTTTCCGAGATACTTATTACCTGTCATGATTTCTCTTACAGTCTTAGCAGCCATGTTTTTTGAACATATTTGGAATCGGCAAAAATATCGTTATCTTGTATTGACAGTATTCATTACTCCTGTAGTGATTGTGAGTGGACGATTTCTTATAGCTTCACTGCAACACCCACAATTTGCTCCGTTTCCTTGGGTTGATAAACAACAGTACGTTGAAGAGTGGTCTGCAGGATATGGAATACCTGAAACCGTAGAAATAATTGAGGATCTTTCAAAGCAGGGCAGAGTTATGGTTCTAACTGAGGGGTATTTTGGAACCTTGCCAGATGCATTACTTATGTATTTCCACAACAAGAATGTAGAAAATATTGCAATTCATGGAATAGGCGCTCCGGTTAGAGTAATTCCGCAAACAATATATGAACAATTATCAGAAGCAGATACTATCCTGTTAGTTGTAAACAGCCACCGCTTTTTCTTAGAAGATGATCAAGGAGTGGAATTTGAAAAACTGTATAGTTTTGAGCGTATCCCAGGAGCCCCAACATTGGATGTATACCAATTGCAGCTAAGTACAAACATGCGTACACTGTAGAGATTGTAAACCATTATGAAACGCGCACTGATTATTTTATCTTTTTTAGCGGCTATAACTGTTACTAGCCGAAGTTTACTTCACCCCGAATTTTTTAGAGTGCATGATTTCGTGCATGGTGCTCGAATTGTTGAAATGACTACAGCATTGCGAGATGGACACTTTCCAGTCAGATGGAGCCCTAATTTTGCTTATGGCTATGGTATGCCTCTTTTTGAATTTTATGCTCCACTTCCATATTATTTCGGTAGCATTGTCTACCTGCTTACAAATAATATTTTATTAGCAGTGAAGTCTTTGTGGTTAGTTCCTTCAATTATTTCTTTCTGGGGAGCGTTTATATTAGGCAAACGATTGTTTGGAGTACATGGTGGGATAGTGGCTGCGATACTGTTTACTCTGGCGCCATATCGAGCGGTGGATTTATATATTCGAGGAGCTATTGGAGAAGTATGGGCAATGGCATTTTTCCCTTGGGTATTTGATGGAATTTTGGGAATAGCAAAGAATGAACGTTGGAGTTGGAAGGCGTTATCAGCAAGTTTACTAGGATTATTTCTTAGTCATAATCTGATGACCATGCTATTCTTCCCCTTTGCGGCACTTACCGCGTTTTTCGTATGGTTAAGTAGAGTGCCGAGAATAACTTTTAAAGAGCGTCTAAAAATATCATTACAATATATTATTGGTTTTACCATTCCGGTAGGCTTAGCAACCTTTTATCTTGTCCCAGCCTTATTGGAAAAACACTATACCCAAGTCGAAGAAAGAATCTTGACTGGATATTTCCATTATTCTCAACACTTTTTATATCTTCGGCAATTTTTTAAAGAAAACTGGCAATACGGTGGTTCTCAGTGGGGGCCCGGTGATGACATGAGCTTCTTTTTAGGACATGTACAACTGATTGTTTTGGTGTTCACTTCAGTGATGCTTGTGTATTACGGTATTCGTTATATGAAGGATGTTTCCAAAGTAATCCAAAAGAGCACAATGATCGAAAAAGTTACTAATTTATTTTCACACATCTATGAGCGAACAGTTATTTTGGCGCTGCTATTTCCATTTTTCATTGTAAGTTGTTTTATGTCACTTCAGCGCTCTGAAGTACTGTGGCAAACACTCGCTCCACTTCAGGTGACCCAGTTTCCATGGCGATTCTTGTCTCTCACAATCTTCTTTCTAGCATTGTTGGGAGCATGGGGAATAAGTTATTTGCATACTCAAAAAATACAAACCGGTGTAGTTTTGATAGTGATCTTTGCTACTTCTGTATTGAGTTGGAAGTACTTTGTTCCGGAGTCTTTCTTGGAAGATAGTCAGGCACTCTACTATTCTGATGAGTATCGTATTCAGACAGAAATGAGTGATATTCTGCCCGACTATATTCCTACTGATTTGTCTGAAGATATTTTACCTCGGGGTGAAAGCACGTATGAAGTAAAAAATGGAGAGGCAAACGTCGAAGTAGTACATCATAAAACACACAGCATTCAATTAAAGATAGCAGCTATGTCCGAGGCCGTGTTACAAGCAAATGTTGCATATTTCCCGGGGTGGATGGTATTTATCAATAGTGATAATACTCCATATCGTGTGAATGAACTTGGGTTAATAGAGTTTATAGTACCCGCTGGAACATCAGTAGTTGAAGTTTCCTTGGAAAACACTCAAGTCCGAGCTGTCGCTGATTTCGTGACCTTATTAGCAGTATTTGTGCTAATTACGATTATCTTGCTGGAAAATAAATATAGTAGAAAAAGTTGAGTATGATTCATCAAACTCCCACAGATACTACTGATGAACTGGAAGAAGTTCTTGGTGATCAGGAATTACAAGATATAAAGAAAAAGTCTGTATCGGGTGCAGCCTCTTATTTTGGTCGTACAATTTTTCTTCAAGCAATTGGACTTGGTGCGCAACTTGTTTTAAGTGCGTACTTTACACCTGAAGATTTTGGGGTGTATGGCTATGTACTTCAATTTATAGGATTGTTAACTTTTTTTTCAGATATAGGATTAGCAGCATCCCTAATTCAAAAGAAAGAACACCCAACATTAAAGGATTACCGAACTGCATTTACGGTACAACAGTTGCTATCGTGGTTAATTTTTGCAGTGGTCCTGGTGATCGTATGGAGTGGAATCATTCAACAACAGTTTGGGATGACTGGTGTCTGGATATTGTTGGCCTCAGGGATTGCTTTTCCACTTGCCTCATTCAAAACAATTTCTGCTATTCAAATTGAGAGAAAACTAGATTTTCCTAAATTAGTGGTTCCACAGATTTTTGAACAAATAGCGTTTAATGTGATTTTAATAGTACTTGCACTCAAAGGCTTTGGGGCAATTTCCTTTGCCTACGCGATTTTTGCACGATCAGTAGTAGGGACAGTGCTTATGTTTATGATTCAGCCGTGGGCTATTGGAATAAGTATTGATGTCAATTCGTTACGAAAATTGATGAATTTTGGTCTAAAGTTTCAATTAAATGATTTAATTGCTCGCGTAAAAGATAATTTGTTTTTCATAGTCATTGGAGCGATGATGACTCCACAACACTATGGATATATGAGTTGGGCGAAGCAGTGGTCTATGTACCCCTATAATCTAACTGTACAAAACGTCATGGCCATCACCTTTCCTACCTTTTCTCGCCTCCAAGGGAATAAGGAAGCATTGCGCAAGGCAATAGAAAAATCGCTATATTTCATTACACTTGGTATCTTCCCAATCATTGTTGGAATGAGCGTTTTTATTTATCCGTTAACTCAAGTGGTTGAAAAATACAATAAATGGGAACCAACAATTTTAAGTTTTGTTCTTTTTAGTCTGAGTATTGGGTGGAGTGCTATTTCTTCACCGCTGACAAACACACTCAATGCTGTAGGAAAAGTTAATCAAACCTTGAAATTAATGGTAATGTGGACAGTTCTAACTTGGGTTGTTACGCCATTATGCTTGAGATTTTTTGGATATCATGGAGTAGCAATTGGATCCTTCTTGATTGCTTTTAGCTCAATAATTCCAGTATTTATGGTGAAGAAGATCGTTGATATTAGTGTACTGGAACAAGTGTGGAGACACGGGGTTTCAGCCGGTGTTATGGGTGGATTTGGTATACTATTGATGAATTTCTGGACAAGAGGTTTAGAATGGTTGCTGATCGGGATGATGAGCAGTGTTGTGGTATATGCGATCATGACTTTATTATTAGGTAAGCACAAGCTACTTTTAGAAATACAGAGCTTGCGTTCACATAAAGCGGTATAGTATGAAAATATCAGTTGTAATCAATACAAAGAATTCTGTTTCAACATTGAAGAAATGTTTGCAATCAGTGACATGGGCAGATGAGATTATTGTAGTAGACATGCATAGTCTCGATGACACAGTGGAGATTGCTAAAAAATACACTGACAAGGTATATAGTTTTAAAGATGTGGGATTTGTAGAACCTGCCAGAAACTTTGCTATTGGCAAAGCATCTGGAGAATGGATACTGGTAGTAGATGCAGATGAAGAAATAACGAGTGCGTTGAAATCTGAAATTCTAACAATCATTGAGCACACTGACATCAGCTGCTTTGCATTACCCAGAAAAAATATTGTATTGGGAGATTGGTTACAAACAGCAGGTTGGTGGCCAGATTATCAACTTAGACTCTTTAAACGCGGCGCAGTGACATGGCAAGATACTATTCACTCGACACCAAAAGTTGAAGGGAAAATTCGTCGGTTACCGGCGAGTGACAGTTTCGCAATTCTTCATCACAACTATCAGAGCGTAGAAGATTTTATTGAACGTCTCAATAGATATACATCGAAGGAAGTTGAGGCGAGAAAACTATCAGATATCCGACCTAGTACTTTGATTGGTGGATTTCGAACGGAACTCATGTCTCGTTTATTCTATCAAGATGGTATTAGTGGTGGAAATCGAGGTGTGGGAGTCTCATTTTTGCAGGCAACTTACGAATTAACCGTTCGATTGAAACAATGGCAAGCCCAAGGCTTTGAAGAGAAAACAGAAAACATGAATCAAACACTAGCTGAAGTCCAAGCATTGCATCAGGATCTTGCGTACTGGATAGCAGATTTAAAGGTGAAGCAGAGTAGTGGGTTAGCTAAGACAATATGGATTATTCGAAGAAAAATGAAGATTTAATATGCGCCTGTCTGTGATTGTTCCAGTCTATAACGAAGAAACTACTGTAAAAACAATTATTACAGCGCTACTGAAAGTTGCCAAAGTCCATGAGATTATCATTGTAAATGATGGATCAACTGATGCTACTAAAAATATTCTTCAAAATATTAAGAATAAAAAGGTGAAAATTTTTCACAAAAAGAATGAAGGGAAAGGAAGTGCTATTCGTGAAGGGTTGCAATATGTACAAGGAGATTATGTTTTGATCCAAGACGCGGACTTGGAGTACCACCCTGACGATATCCAGTACCTGACTGAAGCTGTAGAAAAAAGAAATGTGGAAGTGGTGTACGGATCACGCTTTTTGGGTCCACATTCAAATTTGTTCTTCTGGCACTTAGTAGGAAATAAATTCTTGAATTTTGTTGTGAATATTTTATATGACACCACGCTGTCAGATATGGAAACATGTTACAAATTGATACCCACAGCATTATTTAAACAGCTAGATATAGAGTCAAATACATTTGATATTGAACCTGAAATTACCTGTAAAATATTGCGTCGCGGCATTAGAATATATGAAGTACCCATCAGTTATGTGGGCAGAGATTTCAGTCAAGGAAAAAAAGTAACTTGGAAAGATGGTATTTCAGCAGTAAAAGTTATTCTTAAATGGCGATTTTGGCCGGTTTCACACCTATGAAAAAAGTATCGATTATTCTTGTTGATTATAATTCGCATCAGCACACCAAAGACTGTTTAGATTCTCTGAATCAGGCAGACTTTACTGAAGTGGATGTTCAAGTTGTAGTAGTTGATAATGGTTCCAAAGAGCAGATTCTATTGAGAGAAGACACCTATAAGAATTTTTCATTGAGGATTGTGTATTCAAAAACGAATACAGGTTTTACAGGGGGTAATAATCAAGGCATTTTCTATGCTAAAGAAAGCTTTCGTCCTGATTTCTTTTTACTATTGAACAACGATACTTTAGTAGAAAAAAGTTTCCTTCAAGAGTTGATGCAGTGTGCTGAAAACGAAAAGAATGTTGGAATTGTAAATCCTATGATCTACTTTGCAAAAGGGTATGAGTATCACAAAGAGAGTTATTCGAAGGAGGATTTAGGAAAGGTAATTTGGTTTGCAGGTGGATCGATTGACTGGAAAAATATGTTTGCTTTTCACCGAGGAGTTGACCAGGTTGACCGAGGACAGTTTAATTGGAAAGTACTGGACAAGAAACGATCTAAACTCGAGAAATCTCTCAAGCCTAAACCTTTGACTGTACCATATATTTCAACTAGAAAAATGGATTTTGCCACAGGATGTTGCATGTTCATACCTGCAAAAGTTGTTGAACAAGTTGGCGTGTTTGACCAAGCGTACTTCTTGTATTGGGAAGATGTTGATTTAAGTGAAAGAATCAAGCGCGCAGGATACTCTTTAGTATTTTGTCCTACTGCAGTAATTTGGCATAAAAACGCTGGGTCATCTGGTGGTTCAGGTTCATCTATTCATAATAAGTATTTGCGTCGTAATAGAATACGATTTGCAATGAAGTACGCTTCCTGGAAAACAAAAATTTTGCTCTTAAGAGAGTTATTTCATGTCTAAATTGATCTTGTAGTAAAGCTCCTCAATAAACTTGAGAAGCTCATGTTGTGATTCCTCACTTTGGTGTACAATCATCCGTATGGGAACATCTTCAACAATCTCTGCTGTCGTCCTCACTTACAACGAAGAATTGATGATTGCTAACTGTCTAGAAACACTAAAATGGTGTGATGAGATAATTGTGGTTGATTCTGGTTCTAAAGACATGACAATTGGTTTAGCTGAGCGTGCGGGTGCACAAGTAATCAAAGTGAAGACTGGTTCATTCGCAGAACGTAGAAATGTAGCCCTTCGGTATGTAACAAGTGATTGGATTGTATATATAGATGCAGACGAGCGAGTAACCCCCCAACTAGCAAAAGAGATACAAAACCTCATGAAACAACCAGATAGTGTTGCAGGTAAACTGAAACGGAATAATATTCATTATGGTAAGTGGATGGAGCACGGTGGGTGGCACAATGATTGGGTGGAAAGAGTCTTTAGAAAATCTGCTTTCAATAAATGGACAGGCGAAGTCCATGAAACACCACATGTTGAAGGCCCAGTAGTTGCATTAAAAGAACCACTTGTCCATCTTACTCACCGTAATATGGTAGATGGTTTAAAAAAAACGATTGAGTGGACTGGCATTGAAGCACAACTACTCTTTGACGGAGGGCATCCGCAGGTCACAGTAAAAACATTAGTGAGAAAAAGTGTCATGGAGTTTATTCGACGTGCATTTTTTAAAAAAGGACGTAAGGATGGCATAGAAGGATGGATTGAGGCTATGACTCAGGCAATGAATAAGTTTATTGTGTATGAACGGCTGTGGGAACTTCAGCGTAAACCATCTTTAAATGAAACCTATCAAAAAATTGACGAAACAGTTTTGGAGCAATGGGATAAACACAAGAAGTAGTCATGTATCAACTGGTTTCATTTTCATTATGTCAGCAACGAGCAAAATATTATCAGTCTGTTTAATTTCTCCGTATGTTCCCAAGCACTTTGGAGGAGGAGAACGATATTTTTTCTCCGTTGCAGAGTACCTTTCTAAAGGGCATCGTGTAGTGGTGGGAATTCCCTCTGAGACTGAGTTGAGTGTTGATGACCAACATCTTATCCGAGAAGCTTATGAGCGTTTTCTTGATTTGGATCTCCAGTTTGTAGAGTTTGTGGCAACTCCTTTGTTTACTTCTCAAAAATTTCTCGACAAGGTGAAATGGACCAGCCAATTTGATGTAATGTACTACGTCACTGATGGCAGCTTTTTCTTTTCCCTGGCGAAAAGAAACATTTTACACATTCAGGTTCCATTCAAGCATCAGCTTTCACTCTTTGATCGGCTAAAATTGCTCAATTGGCAAATCAAAAATACCAATTCGATTTTTACTAAACAAGTGATTGAAAGAGTATGGGAAACTAAAGTTTCTAAAGTCCACCAACCATTTGTTGATACTAATCAGTTCTTGCCTGGTAAACGGAAGGAAAAAATTATCCTGAATGTTGGAAGATTTTTTACAGGTTTGCACACTAAGCGACAAGATGTATTAGTAAAAGCTTTCAAAAAAATGTGTAAGGACTATCCATCAGAAATGGCCGGATGGCGATTGATTCTGGTAGGTCCAGTAGAAGATCAAGAATATGCAGACCGAATACAAGAGATGGCTCAAGGGTTTCCAATTCAAATTATTCATAATGCCTCACAAGAGGCTTTAAAGAATTTATTTAGTCGAGCAAAAATATATTGGCATGCAACAGGATATGAGGTAGACGAATACTTGCATCCGGAAAAAATGGAGCATTTTGGAATAACTACCATTGAGGCTATGGCAAGTGGGTGTGTTCCGATTGTCATCAACAAGGGAGGCCAAAAAGAGATTATTGAACATGGGGTTTCTGGTTATCTTTGGAATGAGAGAGACGCTTTAATAGAAAAAACGTTGGCATGTATAAAAGAAGAAGTTGATATGGCAGATATTGCTCAGCATGCTCGCGAGAGAGCGAGTACTTTTTCTCCAGAAAATTTTTATCGTAAACTCGACACAATGGTAGACATAGAACCAATTGAAAAGGATGAAATTAGTCCCCACGTATCAGTAGTTATTCCAAATTATAATGGACAGAGATTACTCGAGAAACATTTGCCTGCAGTTTTACGCTGTCTGCGAAATAATGATGAGATAGTGATTGTGGATGATGCGAGCACAGATAATTCTATCGAATGGTTGGTGCAATACTTTTCTTTAGACAGAGTAGAAGATCGAGCAGTCATCTATTTTGATTTGTTTAAGGGAAGTTTTAGTGACGAGAATAGAAAAATTGATATCACTGTTCTCAAAAACGTGGACAACCAACGGTTCGCAATATCTTCTAATCGTGGTGTCAAACAGGCAAGTCATGATCTAATTTTGCTTCTGAATTCTGATGTCAAACCACACAAAGAAATCTTAGATGTTTTGGTGCCCTACTTTACAGAGTCCGAAAATCGTAAACAACCGCGAAACGTGTTTGCAGTTGGGTGTCATGAAATAGAAAAAGACAGTCAAGGAAAACAGATATCTGGGGGTAAGAATCGTTTGTGGTTTGAGCGAGGATTATTTCATCATAGTCGAGCAAAACGTTATAGTACTGGAGAGACGGCATGGGCAAGTGGTGGGAGTGCAATGTTTGATAAGCGAAAGTGGTTGGAATTAAAAGGTTTTGACCCCAAGTTCAAGCCTGCCTACTGGGAAGATACAGATCTTTCGTATCGTGCTAAGAAGATGGGATGGAGTGTTTGGTTTGATGTAGACGCCTTGGTTGATCACAATCATGAAACAACAAATAAGACTGCGTTTGGTGAACAACGCATGCAAGTCATGTCAATCAAAAACGCTATTGTGTTTACTCTAAAAAATGGCACACTCGTTCAAAAGCTACAATTCTTGATGTGGCTACCATATCACCTGACTATAACCAACAGGAAAATGAACGGGACTTTTCGGAAAGGTATGTGGTTGTGTATTACTCAACTGCTTGACTAAATAGTTGAATAGTAGGTACGACATTATCAACACGGCCGTTTTCTATGGAAACTTTCTCTAGCTGAGCTACTAATTCGTGATATTATTACTATGTGTCAAAAGAAATATCACCCTCCTCTGTATTTCCTCCCTTCATTGTACGCCATTGGTTTGTCATAGTTACTGCAATATTGATGGCAATTGCGCTATTTCTACGCCTAGATAGGTTGAGTGTTGTTCCGGCCGGTATGACTTGGGATGAAGCTGCAATCGGATACAATGGACATGCTATTGTCACGACACGGCGAGACGAGTGGCTGGTTCGATTGCCAGTTTCATTCAAATCCTTTGGTGATTTCAAAGCACCGTTAGCAATTTACATGAGTGGTATTTTTACTTTTGTGTTTGGACTAAATTTGTGGGCAGTGCGATTACCCTTTGCTTTAGCAGGAGTAGGAAGTGTGCTGGGAGTGATTTTGTTAACAAAGTCATTTCTGGAATTTTATGCTCCAGAGCTTGCTCAAAGAAGAGTGCAAGTTTTGTCGCTTATGAGTGGTTTTCTATTAACAACATCTCCGTGGCATTTTCATTTTTCGCGAGCTGGATTTGAAGCAGGGATCTCATTATTTTTTATTATTTGGGGAACTTTATTTTTAATTCTTTTCTTACAGCAGAAGTTCAAGAAGCCATTTCTACATTTCTCAATACTTTTTTTCTCGAGTGTGAATTTTGTATGTTCTCTTTACGCTTATCATAGTGCCAAAGTATTTGTGCCCTTGTTTTTACTCTTCGTGTTTGTTCTTCATTTTAAGACTTTTTGGAAGCACCGACTTCCAGTGATGACTGCTACAGTGGTTGGCCTTATCCTTTTGCGTCCAATGATAATAGATACACTGTGGGGGAGTGGTGGCGACCGTTTTACACAGACCTCAATATTTCATTCAGATTCTTATTGGTACTCTCAGTTAGGAATTGCATTTGGGAACTTCTGGCGTCATCTATCACCACAGTTTTTAATTTGGGGACAAACCACTTCGCTAAGACATGGTGACGGTCACTGGGGGGTCTTATTGATTACTGAAGCGCTGTTGTTGCTGATTTTTCTTGCGACTATCTTGCAAAAATATCTAAATAGAGTGCCGGTAAGTTTCAAAAATCAGGGTCTAGTTTTCATTGTGGGGTGGATAATTTTGGGAATAGTTCCCGCTGCAATTGGAGTAGAAGTTCCGCACTCTATTAGAGCGCTCATTGCATATCCTGGTTTTCTGTTGGCAAGTATAGTCGCTGTTGAGAGACTGCTTTCATTTATCTCAGAAAAAAGGCTCCCCCACATTAAGATACTTGGTTTTCACGTTAGCAATGATGATGTTCTAAATATTTTCAGGAGTATCGTTGGTATGACCCTCTTACTGCATAGCGTATTATTCTTAAGTTACCGCCATCGCTATTTTTCACAGTTTTATCAAGATTCTTCAACAGATTTCTACTATGGTTATGAGCAAGCTATGGAATATGCCAAACAATACGAAGATACAGCTGACAAAATTCTGTTTACTTCTTCGTATGGTCAACCGTATATTTATGCTTTATTTGCTCGAAAAACAAATCCAATTTGGTACCAAGGTGGATCACTTATTAAATATGAATTTACAGATAGAATTTCTGAAGCAGACTTGCTCCGTCATAACACGTTGATTATTGCAACTCCTCAGCAAATCTCGCCAACAAAAGCTGATGATGTAGTTATTGCTCCCAATGGTGAAGTCAAGTTTGTGATTATTACTCCGAAGCAACTGCAACCCTAACTATGAGAAATTTTCTACTACGACTTCAGCACACTCCATTTTCTCGATTTCAGATTGTCATAGTATTTTTTGTTCTTTGTATAGCCGTCATTTTAAGGTTTTGGAAGCTAGGGGAAATTCCTATAGCGCTGAATCGAGATGAAGCTTCTTTGGGATACACTGCCTATTCAATACTTACAACTGGAAAAGAAGAGCATGGGATAGCCTTTCCAATCAACATTCAGTCATTTGGAGACTGGAAACTTCCTTTATATGTGTACCTAACAATTCCCTCAATTGCAGCATTTGGGCTCAATGAATGGAGTGTGCGATTACCATCTGCTCTAGCGGGGATCGCGATAGTGGTACTGTCTGTGATTGTGACGAGATTGTTATTGGAGAAGGAGAAACAAACTCCGTTAATTCGCTGGATGCCAGTGGTAGTCGGAGGTTTCTTAGCCGTTAATCCCTGGGCAGTACATCTATCTAGAGTTGCGTATGAAGCTAATGTCACTCTCGCATTTTTTCTTTTAGGTCTCACATTCTTTTTGATGGCACTGCAGAGAAATTTGTCAGCTGAACGATGGATGAGAAAATACTTAGTATGGTTGTTTCCTCTTGCAGCTTTGTGTTTTGGTATTACATTGTTTGGCTATCACTCTTTTCAAGTCTTTACCCCAGTAATGGGTTTTTACCTTCTGTATTTATACCGTGATCATTTAATTGACCTGTTCAAACATCACAAAACAGTCTTTTTTATGTCGGGGGTAATAGTGATAGCCTGTATGATGATGGTGTTGATAGCACGCAGTGGCAGCGCAAATGCCACCAAGTTTGGAGGAGTTTCTCCATTTGCTGAACATCGCTACCGAGAGGAATTATTCACCAAACGACAGATAGTCGGGGAGCTGCATCCATTTCTTGCCAAACTCTACTCAAATAGAGCCACGATATACATTACTTCAGTAACTCGAAACATTTTAACATTATGGAATCCAACATTTCTCTTTGTCGGTAACTCCAGCAATTTACATAATATTAGTTACATTGCCAATTTTTATCTCATTGAAGTACTATTTGTTACTGTCGGGTTATATACGTGGGTAAAAAGTAGGGTATACTGGCAAAAATTCTTGTTGGCTTGGTTAGTGATAGCTTCGCTAGCCCCAATTATTACTATTACTCCTGATCACTCAATTCGATTTATTCCCGCACTTGTACCGCTAGTTATTGTTTCAGCCTTTGGAGCAGCGACGCTCTTTCGGAACACATTTCAAGGAAATCTACTCAAGAGACTTTCATTTGTTGCTTTGTCTTTTGTTTGTGTGTATTCGGTCTTTCAATTTGTGATTACCTACTTTTATATTTTTCCAAAAATGGATGTTGATCGCTGGCCGTGGCATATGAAAGAGATTACACATACTGTAATGCAATCTTTTGATGAGAAGCAAATAGTACGTTTTCAAGGAGAAGCGAGCTCTCCATATATTTATTTCTTGTTCTACTATCCCCGTACTTTCTCACCTATTGATCAGCACATTACTTTCTATCCTCCCACAGACGAAGGTTTTGTTCATGTAAAGCAATTGAGAAATCTTACATTTGGTGAGATAGAATGGGATGAAGATAAGAAGCAGAGTTCAATAATATACTATGTGCTTGAAAAAAAAGAATTGAAAGATTTTATGGATGGAGATCAACGATATAAATTTATACAAGAATTCTCTTCAGAATTCTCTAAGGATATCTGGTACCTAATTAAATTTACACCAGATACACTGTAACAGTGCACAATTGGATAAAAAATCACCATTGGATTATTTGGTTCAGCGTGAGCCTAATTGTATTATGTGCGTTTATTATTCGTACCTATCAACTCGATCAGGTACCACCATCACCGTATTGGGAAGAAGTTGCACTGGGGTATGATGCGTATTCTATTTTACAGACCGGCAAGGATCATCATGGAAATGCTTTTCCGATCGTAGCTTTTGAGTCATTTGGAGACTATAAACCCACGTTGTATTTTTATGCAATTATTCCGTTTATCAAACTTTTTGGTTTATCTACGTTGGCAGTACGACTGCCCTCAGCGATAGCAGGCACGCTGTCTGTTCTGGCGATTGGTCTACTCACCCAACATCTGTTTTCGCTTCAAAAAACAACACCAGCGAAAAAACAAGCTGTACGGTCAAATTTGGCGATGATTGTTGCAATGCTAGTAACAACTATTTCGCCTTGGGCAGTGCAGTTTTCGAGAGCAGGATGGGAAGTGAACCTAGCCACATGTTTTATTACTTGGGGAGTTTGGTTGGGCTTGAAAAGTTGGAAGGGTAACAGTACTAGAAGCGTACTTTTATTGATGGGTTCAGCAGTTCTTTTTATTCTGTCGATGTATACGTATCATGCCACGAGAATTATTGCCCCTATGTTGGGGATTGCTATTAGCTTGCCATGGCTAGGACACCTCAAGTCGCATTTTGCTGCTACATTGCCAAAGCTGTTAGGAGTATTAGGTATTTCTCTAGTATTGCTGACTCCGTTGCTACTCTCGCTTGGGAAAAAGCAGACGTCTCAGCGGTTTGCAGAAACTAGTATATTTTCCGATATTTCTGTCATTGAAAAAAGTAATGAACTCATAGCTGAGGATGGAAATACACAACTAGCACGGCTTGTTCACCATCGATATATATTGTTTGGCCAAGAAATTCTGGGAAACTTTATTTCTCACTTTCATCCGTCCTTTTTATTTCTTGCCGGTGATGCAAATCTTCGACACTCCATACAATATATGGGACAGCTCTATCACATTGAATTTATTTTTCTGGTGATTGGTGTGTATGTTATTTGGTTCTATAAACTATACAGAATGAAAGAATACTTGTTTTTAGGGTTCTGGTTAGTTGTTGCGATACTTCCAGCATCGATAACGTTTGGATCACCACATGCGTTACGAATCTTACCCTCATTGGCTGTGTGGATGTTCACAATTACCACGGGAGTAGTAGGCGTAGTAGAATTCTTTAAAAACAAGCGTATGCAGTGCTTCATAATCATTGGAGTGACGGGGCTCTATATTCTACAATTTACAATGTTTAGCCATTATTACTATAGAATTTATCCTCGAGAAGCAGCTCAAGTTTGGCAGTTCGGCTATCAACAAATGGTTTCCAGTGTTCAGCAACATATGCAACCTAATCAGGCTGTAACTATCTCTCGAGAAGAGGGTCGTCCAGCTATGTATTACTGGTTTTATTCCAAAACTAATCCTAAACTTGTTCAGAATGCATCACAAACAGTCCATAAGGATCAAAGTGAGTTCCTAGAATTCGAGAATATTACTTTTTCTGATGCAATACATAGTGGGACTCGCGGACTGATTGCCAGCTCAGATGAAAAATACCAAGAGATTGGTGGCAAATTATTAGATACTGTTATTGATTTGCATGGTCAAATTATCTGGCGGGTATACCAACGATGAAAAAGCTTCTCCACACAACGACTATCAGAAAATATTGGTTACAATGTACGATTTTCAGTCTCATTCTTGTTGGAACATTGATACGTTTTTATAAACTCGGTGAAGTACCAGTCTCATTATATTGGGATGAGATTGCTATGCTTGTTGACGCGAAGTCAATTGCAGAAACGGGCAAAGACATGCATGGGGACCCAGGAATTCAGCCAATGTTTTTTTCTTACGGCGACTTTAAATTGCCTACATATATTGTGTTCAGTACAATCAGTGTTTGGTTGTTTGGGACGAGTGAGTGGTCGCTCCGGTTACCCAGTGCAGTTTTTGGGACTGCCCAAATTCTCTTACTCTTCTTTCTTGCTCAGGAGCTTTGGTGGTGGTCGACTCGCAAAAGAGCTTCTCTCTTTCTTCAGAAATTATGGATGGTATCTTCCGCACTTATTGTAACCATTTCCCCCTGGTCAGTGATGTTTTCTCGTAATGGTTTTGAAGGACACCTGGGACAGTTTTTTGTTTCATTGTCTGTATTATTCCTTCTTAAGGCTCAGCGAAGTATGTGGTTATATCCATTCAGTGCACTACTCGGAGCAATCAGTGTGTACAGCTATTATAGTGTACGTTTTGTGTGGCCTGTGATTTTCGTAGCCATAGTGGTACTGTCCTATCTCCCTGATGGTATCAAAGTATTGAGTCCTTTCTGGACGCAAAAAAACTGGAGTGATTTTCTTCGTCAAATAATAAGAAAAAGCATGATCAAAAAGCTGCTTGTTATCGTGTTTTCGCTTGTGTTGTGGGGAGTACTCTTGACACCTTTGTACACATCTGTTCACTATCAGCCCAGTCAAGCGATGCGGCTAAGTGCAAAATCTATTTTAAATGTGTTTGACCTTCCCATGCAGTCCAACATGTATCGTGAGTGGGCGGGGAATGGACCACTGTCTAGAGTTTTTTATCATCGACACTTTTTACTTCTTCGAGAATTATTGGGAAATTATGCAGAAAACGTACGTTTTGAGTTTTTATTTATGACAGGTGATCAAAATCTTCGTCACGGTACTGGCCAACATGGTTTGTTTGTGTTCAGTTTACTGCCTGTTTTGATCTTTGGTTTACTCACCCTTGCACGGTCTCATTGGAGAGTTTTGGCCGTACTTACACTGTGGTGGATAATTGCCTTGTTGCCGGCCTCAGTTCCAGAGGAAGTTCCCCATGCACTGCGTTCCCTGAATGCGCTTACACCACTCGTGCTTATGATTGGTTTTGGTTTGGCGGTGATGCTGCACAAACTATTTATTCAAAAGAATGCCATGTATCAAAAAATATTTATTGGGATGATACTGTTCACAGTGGGATTGCAAACTGGCTTGTTTTTACATGACTATTTTGGTCACTATCCACAACGCAGTGCTCAATATTGGCAGAGTGGATACTCAGAATTGGCACGCTTTATCCATGAAGAAAAGGACAGTTACCCGAGTATTATTGCTGATGTTAATGATGGTCGTTTTTATCTATGGTTAATGATATATGGTGACTACACTGGTGAGGATTATCAGTCTTTTGAGTACGTAGACAATGGCTTGGGACACTTAGACCAGGTTAAATTTCGAACCATGCAATGGCAGAACCTACAAAACTTGCCCAAACCCACCATGGTGATTGCAACACCAGGAAATCTGCAAGTTGTTCCTTCAAAAAGGATGGAGATTTTTGACAGTGTTGGAAATCTCCGCTTTGAAATAGGGATATATGAATCAATGCCTACTGAATCAGACGGCGAAATGACGAACAAACGTGCTCAATAATATGCGATTGAAAGTACTATTTGACTCTATCATCAAATTATTTCCATGGTTTATAGCAGCTGTTATTGTTGTCGCTGTTATTAGCCGTTTTTATAAACTCGGAGCGATCCCCGCTATACTTAACCCAGATGAAGCTTCAATTGCATATAACGCCTATCTGCTACGCGAGACTGGAACGGATGAATGGGGGAGACGGTGGCCTATCATTCTTGAAGCATTTGGAGATCAAAAACCCTTTGTATATCCTCTGTTAACAACTGTAGCTTTTTTAGTTTTCGGTTATAGTGATTTTGCAGTTCGATTCTGGGCAGCAGCAGCTGGTACAGCTATCATTTTTCTCACCTATAAGTTGAGTTCACTATTCTTGCTTTCTCGTCGACAATCCGGAATTGCAGCAGCCGTAGTAGCCTTGCTCCCTGTATTTATTTTTTATTCACGCGTAGCCTTTGAAGCAATGGTCGCATTGGCGTTGACTATGGCCGTAATGGTTTTACTCTACAAGGTACGACCAAAACAATATCTATATGATGGATTAGCTGTCATATTGGTTGGAGTATCATACTTTACCTACAATGCTCCATTCTTATTGATTCCCTTAGTGGTAATGCCTTTACCATTTTTGCGCGGAGTAAAGCACTGGCAAAAGTGGTTGATCACATTGTTCATAATGTTTGGAGTTTGGTCGAGTTGCTTTGTAGCACTTCAGTCATTTAATCAGCAAAAAAGTCAAATCACCATCTTTTCAGAAAGCACATTTATAGCAGAATATATTCCTTACCGATCATCATTTTCCGGTATCTGGCAAACAATCTTCGGTAACCAGTATGTATTCTATCTTACAAAAATCTCAAGAAATTATATTGCAAGTTTTGATCCTTCTTTTCTTTTGTACAACACTGGTGGACATCCGTGGCATGCCGTACCAGATAGGGGATATGTCTATGTCTCTATTTTCGCTTTTGGATTACTTGGGATAGGGGTATTGTTGGGCCGAGTTTTATACAATCTCATTCATGTGGTCATTGGACTGGTGCACCATCGAAAAGTGCAGCAACCAATACTGCAGTGGAATGACTTGCTGTTACTCTGGGTGTTAGTAGTATCCTTATTTCCGGCCAGCATCACTGTGAACGCTCCTCATGCAACGCGCACACTACTTTTTTTCATTATCCTTTCAATAGTAAGTATCAAAGGCGTAAAACTTATCGGCTACATGCTGAGTAAAGTAGCTTCTCACCCAGAGATAACGAGAATACTATGGATGGGATTTTTCATGATGATTCTTGTTTGGGAAGCCAGTTCGTATCTACAGTTTTACTTTTTGCAGTACAAGGATAGTACGAAATACCAATCAATATTACAGCCTGGATATGACGACGTGTTACAACAGATCGAGCAAGATTATCCTGGCGAGCCGGTTGCCGTCATTGATACTCGAGGATTTCATTATGTTCTGACAGCCTGGTATCTGCAGATCCCTCCGCAAGATTTTTTCAATTCCGTTGTAAAGCAAAATTCAGATACAATTAATTTCCGGTATGGAGAACAAGTGAGTAGATATCGATTTATTAAAGACGAAAATGATCGATTCAATGAACAAGTGCTATTGTATTGGAATGGTAACTCATGGAAAGTTAAGGAATACTAGGTGAAACTTGCTATAATCATTCAAGAAAGATCACTATGATTTCAGTTGTACTTGCTACTCACAATGAAGAAAAAAATTTACAGAAGTGCTTAGAGTCTGTAAAAAGTTTTGCTGATGAAATCATTATCGTGGATGGCGAGTCCACTGATGGAACTATAACGTTAGCCAAAAAACTCGGGGCTAAAGTACACTCAACTACCAATAAGGCAAATTTTCATATCAATAAGCAAATGGCGATGGATAAAGCCAAAGGAGATCTAGTATTGCAACTTGATGCTGACGAAATTGTGGACGAAGAATTAGCATTGTTTATTCAGCAGACGCATAGTCAGATCCTGAAACAAGTTCAGGATGACGGGATTGTTCAGGATGACGAGACTGTCAAGAATGACAAACACATTGATAATATCACTTTGCCCGCTGCATGGTGGCTGAAACGCAAAAATTGGTTTTTAGGCTCATTCTTAAAAAAGGGTGGACAGTATCCGGATCCTGTCATCAGGTTGTATCAAAAAGGAAAAGCGCGCTTACCACAAAAGGATGTACACGAGCAAATGGTAGTCGATGGAGAAGTAGGATGGGCTAACGGACATCTACTCCATTATGGCAACCCAACTTTTGAAGAGTATCTCCGTAAATGGAATACGTATACTAGTTTTAAAGCTACTCAGCTTAGAGATGCCAGAGTTACCATCTCTTTCTACAATTCGTTAAGATTCATGCTTTTTAAGCCATTTAGTACTTGGTTTAGTTTATTTATTCGTCACAAAGGATTTGTTGATGGTTATCCAGGATTTGTCTTTGCGGTATATAGTGGCTTACATCATTGCGTTGCCTATTTGAAGCTCTGGGAAATGTATGAGGTTGAACGATTACAAAACACAAACAAATAATTCATTTTCATGAAAGTACTCCTAGATACAACACCATTACAAAACGCCAACGCGATCCGTGGAGTCGGGGCCTATACACGATTTCTGGCTCAAGAACTTCACAGATTGGAAACTGATAGTTTTCAGTTGGTAAGCACTCACCAAGAAGCTGAAACGAAAGACGTGTCAGATATTATTCATTACCCTTTTTTTGATCTTTTTTTTCATACCCTTCAGTATTCAAACTTTCAGAATAGTAAGGCTGTGGTTACTATTCATGATGTTATTCCCTTGTTGTATCCTGATAAATATCCAGTAGGCATCAAAGGCAAAATCAACTTTTGGTTGCAAAAGCGATCATTAGCTAAAGTAGATGCCGTCATTACTGATTCCAATGCTTCCAAAAAAGATATTGTTCGCTTGCTGGGTGTGCCAGCTTCTAAAGTACATGTGGTCTATTTAGCTGGCAATCCTCAAATTCAGCAAGTATCAGAAGAGAAAGTATTACAAAAAGTTGTTCAAAAATATGAGTTGCCTTCAACGTATATACTGTATGTTGGGGATATCAACTACAACAAGAATATCCCGCAATTAGTAGAAGCACTCCGTTTTATAGACGAAGATGTACATCTTGTCTGTGTTGGTAAGAATTTTTATCCGCATGATATACCTGAGTGGCACAGTATTCACCAAGCTGTTATTACGCATAACCTTGCAGACCGAATCCATTTCATAGCGAACTTAGGGACAGAAGCAACTGCTGATTTATCGGCGCTATATTCTCAGGCTATCTGCTATGTTCAACCGTCACTTTACGAAGGTTTTGGATTGCCAGTTTTAGAAGCCCTTCAGTGCTACACACCAGTGGTGTGCACGAAAAATTCTTCATTGAGTGAAGTGGGAGGAAATGTGGTTGAGTATGCCGCCACAGATGCCCAATCACTTAGTCAAGCTGTCCAACATGTAATCAATAACCAGCATTTGTTTAACAACAGCACATGGCAAAAGAAAATCGATACGCATCTGTCACAATTTAGTTGGCAAAAGACTGCACAAGATACCCTCACTGTATACAAATCTCTCTAGACAGACTAAGATTAAAAAGTGTTCTGAATATGAAACAGTACACTTCTTTTTCTCAACTCTATAAGTTGGGGCAAACTTCACATGTCCCAGTTCTTTTTACTTCTTTTTTGTCCCAGCTGTATTCGCTCAAAGATGATTTTCTCTTAGAAGACGATGATTTTGAAGTCCCTGTTACGGCACTAGAGAATAGTATGATTGTAAGTATTTTTCAAAAACAGTTTATGCATCCATCTATTGCTGATTGTGTATTAAATTATTGTGTAGCAGTAAGTATTGTCAAAGTATTGATTGATGCGGAACAAGAACTTAAGAAAGCAAAAGAAGTATTTGAAAAACAAAAAAGGGAATATGAGCAAAGTCAGAGTGCATGGCCACAGTTTATGCCATATATTGGCGATGATGAACGGATAGAACAGCGGTATCAACATGCCTACCATCAGTTGATTGTGTTTGAAGAACTTGTTGACCAAATTCAACGGTTAGCAAAACGTGCGTTCAAAAGACTGAATAAAAAATTGGGAGAAGTAGAGAAGAAGGATACCGCAATCTATCACAAAACACTCGAAGAAATGTACTGGGTAGAGTCATATTTTAGTAATGAGAATCAAATACGACGCTTACAGCTCCTCCTCCTACAACACCACCAATAACACACCTTCAAAAAAATGACATTTCAGTTGTACAATAGAAGTGCTCATGATAGCAAAACGCACACTTCTACAGTTGATTATTTTGTTAGTTATCTGGCGATGTGCGCTGTTTTTTATTGGTAAGTCTTCTCAATTTTTTTTTGAATATGCTCCCTCTTTCCCGTATGCTGAAGGCTTTTTACACTCGACTCAGTTGCCACAGTGGCTGTACAGTTGGGGTAATTTTGATGGGGTCCACTATATAACGATTGCGCAGGAAGGATACAATTTTGCGGGTTTGTCTCAGGCATTTTTCCCGGTATATCCATTATTAATGCGTTTGATCCAGGCTGCCACAGGCTTCACGTATGTAACAACTGGTCTTATCATTTCTCATCTGTTTTTCATACTGTTTATTGTCGTTTTCTTTCAATATGTGGCTCAGCGTTTCAATCAAAAGATAGCGTGGAAGTCAGTACTTACCTTTTTACTGTATCCCACATCATTTTTCTTAGTAGGTATCTACACAGAATCGTTGTTTCTTTTTCTGGTAATCTTGTCATTTTTACTTGCTCGCAATAAGAGGTGGTTTTGGGCGGGGTGCTGCGTGGCAATTGCTTCTGCAACTCGCTTAGTTGGTGTTTTCTTGGTACCAGCGCTTGCTGTTGATTTGTTTTTCCAGCAATACCAAATAACGCGATCAACGCCAATCAACGAAGTGTTGCGAATTATTATTACCTTTATCCGAAAGAGTTGGCGTGCGCTGCTCGGGATTAGCGTAGGTGTGACGGGACTCTCTCTCTATATGCTTTTTCTATGGATTGATTTTAAAGATCCGCTCTATTTTTTCCATGTGCAGTCTGAATTTGGCGCAAATCGATCAGAGTCTATCGTAACTTTACCTCAGGTTATGTATCGATATCTCAAAATTTTACTGACAGTTCGACCGATTGATTGGAAATACTTCTCGTATGTCCAAGATTTATTTTTGACTATTGGTGTATTAGTGTTGCTTGGTGTTGGAGTCGTCAAACGTTCACTAAAAATAAAAGTGTCTGAATTAGTCTTTAGTTTTGCCGCGTTTTTGTTACCTACATTGACGGGCACATTCTCCAGCATGCCTAGATACGTGCTCGTCTGCTTCCCAATCTTTTTCATCATTCCACAATTGTTCGAAAAAAAACCGGTATTCTATACTTACCTGGGAATATCCGGTATAGTACTAATCGTGAATATTATGCTATTTATTCAAGGATACTGGATTTCATAATCAAGTAGAAATGAGGTGTTGTATGGCAAAAGCGATCGTCACTGGAGGAGCAGGATTTCTTGGCAAACATCTCTGTCGAGCATTACACCACGCGCAATATGATGTAAAAGTCATCGATCTGAGAGAAAATCCTGAGTTTCCCACCAGCATTGCAGACATTCGTGATCTAGAAGCAATGAATAGAGAAATTACGGATGCTGATGTGGTCTTTCATTTGGCAGCTTTGATTGAGGCTGGAGAATCAGTCAAATTTCCACAAAAATTCATAGATTCTAATGTGTCAGCTACAGTAAACATCTTGGAAGCAATGAAAACCAACGGCATTGGTACTATTATCTTCTCTTCAAGCGCAGCTGTGTATGGTGAGCCTCAACGAGTGCCCATTCAAGAAGATGATCGAACCTTGCCCATTAATCCATACGGTATGACCAAACTCGCCATGGAAGGGTTGATTAATTCTTATGTGGCTTCACATAACATGACCGGGGTCGGACTTCGATATTTCAACTTATATGGCCCTGAAGAACATCATGAGCCTGAGTCTCATGCAATGCCTCGTTTTATCGAACAAATTTATAATGATCAAGAGGTTACCGTATGGGGCAGTGGTGAGCATAAACGTGATTACATTCATGTACGAGACATTGTTGATGCTCATCTCAAAGCACTTGAACTCTGTCATCGAGAACCAGAGAAGTACCACTACTTCAATCTGTCAACGGAACAGCCAAGTTCCACTCTCGACATCGTCCACGCAATCGAGAAAGCGATGGCAAAATCAGCCAAAGTAACACATTTTCCTGCCCGCCCTGGAGATCCACTATTATTGTACGCAGATGCCTCAAAAGCTCGTGAACAGCTGGGGTGGCGAGCGCATGTGCAGCTAGAAGATGGTGTTAAGGAAGTTGTGGAGTACTTTGTAGAGTATTGGAAAAAACATGACAACACCAACTAAAACCATCTCAGCAAAAGATGTGTGGGTTATCATTCCTGGTTTAAATGAAGAAAAATACTTAGCATCTGTTTTAAAAAAAGTTCTACAGTTCACACCAAATGTCGTATTTGTGGATGATGGTTCAACGGATAAGACCTCAACCATTGCTCATAAGTACCTTAAACATGTACTTATACATCAAATTAACCTTGGTAAAGGAGCAGCCTTAAAAACAGGGTGTGAGTATGCTTTTAAACAACTTCAGGCAGGTGCTGTTATTTTTATGGACAGTGATGATCAGCACGATCCCAAAGAAATCCAGCGCTTTGTGAAAGCCTTTGCAGAAGGGAATGAGGTTGTTTTTGGAGTCAGAAAGTTTTCATCCGCGAGCATGCCGATTTTGCGTTTTCTAGGCAACAAGAGTATTTCAGTCTTGATTAACGTACTGTATGGTTCGTATGTTCCGGATATCCCTTCTGGCTATAAAGGGCTTACAAAAAAAGCGTATCAAGCAGTTCGTTGGACTTCGCTGGGATATGAAGTAGAAACAGAAATTGCCGCCAAAGTTGCCAAAGCCAAGATTCCGTATAAAGTGCTAGAAATTGAAACAATTTATCACGATACAGAAAAAGGTATGAATGGCATTGAAGCTCTTAAGATTTTGCTTTCACTGCTACAATGGAGGATAGGTTTATGATACTTTTTCAAATTTTCACGATTTTATTTGCCATTTTCATGATGTATGTTATTCGGATACATCGAAACAAAGACGTGTTTGACAGTTTCGAGTATGGTGCATGGATTGCTATTTGGATTGGCTTTATATTTTTATCAATATTTCCTCAAACGATGTCCTATGTGGCTGAAGTGCTGCATATTGGTCGAGTGTTTGATGCTATCGTTATTTTGGCGTTTATGATCTTAGGAACCATTACTATCTTTAATCGGATCAGCATCAAAAAACTAGAAAAGAAGCTCGAACGGACGGTGCGCAAACAGGCTATTGATGACGCTAGATCTACTGGAAAATAAGCCATGTCACAACCTACTGCAATCTTCTATATTGTCACTCCTTCCTTTAACCAGGCTCAGTTTTTGAAACAAACAATTGATTCGGTTCTCGCACAACATTCTAGGCAGATTGAGGTGCAATATGTGGTGATGGACGCCAAATCGACTGACGAGAGTGTGGAGATCCTTAGGACATATGGAAAAGAGGTACGGTGGAAGTCAGAAAAGGATAAAGGTCAAACTGATGCAATAAATAAAGGACTCTCGTCATTCCTGCGAAGGCAGGAATCCATGCCTGATTCACTTCCCAATATGGATCCCCGCCTTCGCGAGGATGACATTTTAGAAGTCTTTGCGTATATCAATTCTGATGATTACTATCTACCGGATGCTTTTACAAAAGTAGTTGAGGCGTTTCAACAGAACCCAGACAAACAATGGGTAGTCGGGGACGCAGTGATCATCGATGAGCACAACAAAGAAATCCAGCGACCAGTTCGTTGGTATAAGCAGTTTTTTCGCACAATCTTTCCGTCTTGGATTCTGTTTATCCTCAATCCGTATCCCCAACCAGCGACATTCATTAAATGGGAAGCTATCCAACAGATTGGTTTGTTTAATACAGCCCTTCGCTACACGATGGATTACGAGTACTGGCTACGCCTCAGAAAAACTGCTGGTGAGCCAATCCTTCTCGCACAACCATTAGCAGCATTTCGAATTCATGGCTTGTCCAAAGGTGGTTCGCAGTTTACCAAACAATTTCAAGAAGAGCTTCAAGTTGCTCAGCGTTATACTTCCAATCCTGTTCTGATTGGTTTACACTCTCTACACAACAGATTGATACAATTTGTGTACGGATTAATTAAATAATAGGTGCCCCACTATGCTCTCCGAAGAACAATACAAAAATCTTGTGCGTGATATTACCGAATCAGTAGGATCCTTCGATCATCCCAATTTGTCAGAAATTAGTCGGTTAGCTGAAAAGCACAGAATAAGTGATCAAGATGTTTTTCGTGCGGTGTTTGTTGCCAGAGACTATCAGACCCTTCGTGAGGCTGAACTACTGGATGGAGGTACTGGAGAAACCACTAAGAACACCCCGTTAAGCGGGCCTGATGGAATTGATGCTGCAACTTTTTCTAAGGGAGAATAATCATTATGCAAAGTCTCAATGAACTTCATGATCCCACTTTTTGGCGAGGTAAACGGGTATTGTTGACAGGAGGCGCCGGTTTCTTGGGCTCTCATATTGTGGAGATACTCCAACAATTTGAGCTGACGGAGTTGCGTATTCCTCGCTCATCAACCCATGATCTTCGTCAACAGGAAGTATGTGCAGAAGTAGTGAAGGATATAGATGTGGTAATCCATCTGGCTGCAAATGTGGGTGGTATAGGGTACAACCAGGAGCATCCCGGCGAGTTGTTCTATGACAACTTACTGATGGGTGTTCACCTGATGGAAGAAGCTCGTAAAGCAGGTGTCAGTAAATTTGTGGCTATCGGCACTATCTGTGCCTATCCTAAGTTTACTCCTGTCCCATTTCATGAAGATGAGTTGTGGAATGGCTATCCAGAAGAAACCAATGCTCCCTATGGCTTAGCAAAGAAAATGATGTTGGTGCAAGGCCAAGCATATCGTCAACAATATGATTTTAACTCGATTTATCTGTTGCCTGTAAATCTCTATGGTCCGAAGGATAACTTTGATCCTGACTCATCCCACGTCATTCCAGCGTTGATTCGTAAGTTTGTGGAAGCCAAAAAACAAGGACTTTCTTCAGTGACAGTCTGGGGCACGGGCAAGCCTACCCGGGAGTTTTTGTATGTCGAGGATGCTGCAGAAGCGATCGTATTGGCAGCAGAGCGCTATGATGGGGCAGAACCCATCAATTTGGGCTCAAGTTTTGAAATCAGTATCCGAGAACTAGCCGAAACGGTGGCGAAGGTAGTTGGCTATGAAGGGACTATTACCTTTGATACAAGTAAACCCGACGGCCAACCTCGCCGCAAACTTGATGTCAGTAGAGCCAAAGAAGAGTTTGGCTTTGAGTCGAAGACGAGTTTTGCTGAAGGATTAAAGAAAACAGTGGAGTGGTATGAAAAAAGCAATCCAAATTCTGAATAAAGTTCACAAACATCGGCCAAAACAACCAAAAGCTAGTGATAAAAGCCTGGCAAAAACCTACGACAGTTTAAACAGATGGATTGATTATTGGTATCACGTTAACATCTTAGAAAAAACTCATGGTGTATCTTTCTTAGAAATAGGAAAAGGTACCGGAGTTACTGAGTTTGCAATGAAAAAGAGAGGGTATGAGTACGTAACAGTCGATAACAATCCCGATCTTTCTCCAGATGTAGTTGCTGATATTACTAGTTTACCTTTTCCTGATAATTCGTTTGACGTAGTATGCGCTTTTGAAGTGTTAGAGCACTTACATTATAGTGAAGTTCCACAAGCATTAAGTGAATTAAGAAGAGTTAGCAGAAAGCATGTTGTTATATCATTACCGTATGCTTGCCTATATCTCTCAATAGCTTTTCAGTTCTTTTACTTTAAAAAAATAGAATTTATATTTGATTTTCTTAATCTCCAGAAAAATCAACCAACATATTTTAATATTGCTTTTCCATTATTTTTCTTGAAAAGGCAAGGAATGCATTCAAGTCATGGATGGGAGCTTGGTAGAAAAGGCTATTCTAAGAAGAAATTTGCCGAAACTTTAAAGTCTGTTAACCTTGAAATCCTTAAAGTTGATAGTCGAATCTTTTATCCATACCACATTTTTTACTCACTTAGAAAGTTCTAATAGCCATGGATAGATACTTACCTTACCTTTATAGTAATTTCCCAATTATTTATAAGGCATTACAAAGATTGTACTCCTATACTCCTTCTTATAAAGCAATACAGATCAGGAACAAGGCAAAACAACAAAAAGATCAAAAGCTTTTAGAAAGGTACTTTAAAAATAAGACCAAAGTTTTGTATGGTCCCTTTTCAGGAATGAAATATTTTGATTATTCAGCTGGAAGTGCTCTTCTTCCCAAAATTGTAGGTACATATGAAGAACCTCTTCATAAATGGTTTTACGAAGTAATGAACACTAAAACCGAAACAATCATTGACATTGGGGCAGCGGAAGGATATTACGCCGTTGGACTTGCCAGAATGCTCCCTAAGTCAAATGTTCATGCAATTGATATTGATAAAAGAGCAAGAGAACTAAATCAAAAACTTGCTGATCTGAACACATGTCAAGAAAGAATAACTTTATGGGAAAAATGTGATT
>CAZULU010000002.1:7770-30111 GCA_964621585.1 uncultured Pseudomonadales bacterium | reverse complement strand
CAACTTACAATTCTTCAATCTTCACTTCATCTTGAATATCAGAGTGTTGAATGTATTCTAAGTATCGTTCAGTCGTGGTCACTCGTTTGTGACCAACCAGTTTACTGACATAGGTCAAAGGGGTTCCAGCTTTTAGTTGCTCAACAATAAAAGTATGACGTAAATCATTGACTTTAGCGTCTTTAATTCCCGCAATACGGAAATAACGGTCTATCGCCGAACGAATGTTACGAACCAAGAAAGGTCGACTGGTTTTGGTTAAGAACAAAGTATCTTCTCGGGTAGTTTTAGGCCGCACTTGCAAGTATTTTTCTAATGCTTTGCGAGCCGCATTGTTCATTGGGATAGTCCGTTCAGGTTGATTATTTTGACTTGCAATATAGATATGTGCTTTATCAAAATCGATATCTGAAACTTTCAGAGAGGCCAATTCACTAATTCGCATCCCTGTTTGTAATAAGACTTCGACAATCGCTGCAATTCGGGCATCATCTTTACACACATCTCGTAATGCACGGTACTCGAGACGACTTAAAATACGGGGCTCATTCTGCTCGTATTTGGGGTGAACTACTGCATCAGCAGGGTTTGCTGTGACTTTTTCTTCAACCTTCAAAAAGCGGAAAAAGGTCTTTATTGAATTGATCTTACGAGAAATGGATTTGGGAGTGTAACGCAGTTTCTTGAGCGACTGTTTAAAATCATCAATGTGTTCTGTGGTCACTTGTGCAATATCAGAGACCTGTTTTTCTTTCAAGAAATCTACTAATTGCTCAATATCTTTTCCGTACGCCAAAATAGTCGCATGCGCACGACCTTGACTTTGAAGATGGTCAATAAACTGCTTATGTAATTCTTCTAATGTCATATAGTCCTTCTCACTCTAGGTATCAGCCGCTATAGTTAGCTTACAATTAGGCTATCATAAGTAAAAGATATTATAATTTTGTTTCCAATAGTCTTATAGTATCACAAAAGTGGCTTTTTTTCAACTATGAACACTCAAAAGCGCACCGGTATCTTTCAGAGGATTGTACTCGTTATTCTTATCTTGACTAGTATAAGCTTACTGTGGAACCTTATTTCTCTGGCTACCTCGAGAGTTTCCACTGAAGAGTTGAGCCAAGAAGTACAACTTTTACAAACCGAGGTTGAGATATTAGAGCAGGAAGTGACCAAAGGAGAATCTGAATTTGAACAAGAATCTATCATTCGTAATGAATTAAATATGAAAAAAAGTGACGAAATCATCCTGCAAATTCCTATCCCTTCGCACACGCCCACACCTGAAACTCCTCAAGTAAAAGATACTACTCCTATTTTTCGTAAGTGGTTACAAATTCTTTTTTGACAAGACCATTCCTTGCAGGTACAATACGGTACATTCATGTTCACTCGCGCGGGGTAGTGTACGGCTGCACGTGAGGCTCATAATCTCGCAGACAAGGTTCGATTCCTTGCCCCGCAACATTACGTAGAGACTAGGGACTAGATATTGGGGATTAGTGTGTTCGACACGCTAGTAGCTGATCTCTAGTCCCTATTCACTGTTTTATGGCAAGGTAGCTCAGTTGGTTAGAGCATCGGATTCATAAACCGAAGGTCGAGGGTTCGAATCCCTCCCTTGCTACACTCCTGCTCAACTTCTCATCCGAAATACCCACTAAATTGTAAAGTTCTGTTTACCTTTCCTACCAAAAAGCCCTTCGCTTTTGCAAAGGGCTTTTTCTTTTCGATGACTTCTCTTTCAAGGCTTAGATTACATCATCCCTGGCATTCCTCCACCCATACCGGCTGGGGCTGCTTTTTCAGGTTCTTTGATGTCCGTGATCAAACACTCAGTGGTGAGGATCATGGACGCCACAGAAGCGGCATTTTGTAGAGAGGCGATCGCAACTTTCGCAGGTTCGATGACACCAGCTTTGACCATATCACCAAACTCATTGGTCACCGCATTGAAACCGTATGAACCATCATTCTTGGCTTTGACAGTTTGGACAACCCAACCTTCATCAGCACCGGAGTTACGAGCCAACATACGAAGCGGCTCTTCCAACACTGATTGGATCAGCTGAATACCAGCTTTTTCATCTTCTGAATCAGCTTTCAACTTGGCCAATACTTTACCAGCTTGGAGTAAGGTGACGCCTCCTCCGGGGATGATTCCTTCTTCAATTGCAGCTTTGGTTGCTTCTTTGGCATCCTTAACGCGCTCTTGAAGGTCTTTCATCTCCACTTCAGTGGTAGCACCGACTTGAATCACGGCTACTCCACCGGTTAACTTGGCTTTGCGTTCTAAGAGTTTTTCTTTGTCAAAGTCCGAGGTAGATTTTTCAAACTCTTTATCAATAGCAGCCACTCGTTCTTTAATCAAGGCATCTGTACCTTTGCCACCGACAATACGAGTCACATCTTTGGTACTGCGCACAGAGTCGGCTCGACCAAGATCTTCGAGTTCAATGGTTTTGAGATCGCGACCAGTTTCGGATGAAATAAATTGACCACCAGTCAAGACCGCAATATCCTGCAACATTGCTTTACGGCGATCTCCAAAGCCTGGAGCTTTCACCGCCAAGACATTGAACGCACCACGAAGTTTGTTGAGCACTAAGGTGGTCAATGCTTCCCCATCAACATCGTCAGCGATGATGACAAAGTTTTTACTGATTTTCATCAATTTTTCCAAAATAGGTACTAACTCCTGGATTGAGGAAATTTTTTGATCAGTCACTAAAATATATGCATCTTCTATGACTGCTTCCATATCATCAGAGTTGGTCACAAAATATGGGGAAGAGTACCCACGATCGAACTCCATTCCTTCTTTGTGCTCAATGGTGATATCCATGGTCTTGCCTTCTTCGACTTCGACCACACCATCTTTACCTACTAACTTGAGCGCTTCCGCGATCTTTTGACCAATCACAGGGTTTTGGGCGGAAATAGTTGCCACTTTTTCCCAATCAGATTCTGTGACTGGCTTGGATAATCGGCGAATTTCTTCAACGACTGCCATAACTGCTTTGTCGATCCCTCGCTTCATGATCATAGGATTAACGCCCGCAGTCACAAACTTCATGCCTTTGACACTAATTTGTTGCGCTAATAACGTTGCGGTTGTGGTACCATCACCCGCGACATCGTTAGTTTTGGAGGCAGCCTCTTTCACTAGCTGAGCCCCCATGTTTTCAAATGGATCTTCCAATGAAATTTCTTTGGCAACAGAGACCCCATCATGAAGTACAGTCGGAGCTCCCCATGATTTGTCGATTGCCACGTTGCGACCTTTTGGGCCTAACGTCGTGGTAACAGCAGAAGCCAATTTATTAATACCAGATAACATTTTCTGACGAGCGTCATCGCCAAATGCGAGTTGTTTTGCCATAAATCTCCTTTTAAACCATCATCCTGGAAAGTCAAGATTTGTCATCAAATCATGAATATTCCGGATCTCTTTAATTATTATTTAACAATCGCTAACAAATCTTCAAATTTAAAAAATTGGTATTCGATTTCACCAATTTTCAACTCATTTCCACCCCATTTTTTGTAAATGACCATATCACCAGCTTTGACTGGACTGTCAATCTTTTGACCATGAGCATACACAGCAGCACCCACAGCTAAAACTTTACCATGTTGTGGCTTTTCCTCATGAGAATCAGGTAAGTAGATCCCTGATGCAGTTTGCTTTTCTACTTTTGCTGGCTCCACTAGTACATAGCCAGGTGCGGGGGTAATATTCTTTGGAGAAAGATTTCCCATACATTGCCTCCTTAATATATAGTTTGGTAATAACTTATCTAAAGACACAATACTGTGCATAAAAACACAGGGGGCAGAAGAACGATTTTTCTTGAAAAAAATCAGCAAGTACCATGTAGGATTTGCTGAATCTAGCAGATATAATAACCAACTGCTAACACGCTGTCAATACTTGTATTCCACCATGACATTATTCTTTGGAAACAAGGTGAGGTTCGTCATGACTTACTACACGAGTATCTTCTTGAATGAGGGGTTTTTCTCGGTGAGAACTTTCAAATAAGCGAACTTCTGACAACAATACCCCTTCACACATTAATCCTTTATCGTCAAATGATTTATTGAGCTCTTTTTTTAATAAATCTTCAATTTGTGTTCGGCTAGCACCAATTTCTGCAACAGTTACTTGAGAAAAAACTGCCCCAATACGACTCCGAGAAAACGGTCGAACCACTTTGGAAACTACATTTTCACCTAAATTTTCCCATAATTCAGGCGCATTTTTCTTGTCAATGCGGAATAGCACAGAAGCCTCGATTGAAATTGTTTTTCCATCTTTAGTAGTGGTCACAATTGGTTCATCACCTAATGCTTCTTTATTTTGCACAAAATCGAAACCGCGGCGAATCGTATATTCTAAAATTTGGGCATTGAATAACTTCGCAATTTGCCAGAAAGGAATCTTGAAATGCAAACCCGGTCCCCATACATGAGGAAGCACGCCTCGACCACGATCGTAGACACAGGCGACATGTCCTGGGGGAACAGAAATGAAAAAACCACCGACAACTTCGTCGACTAAAAAGGACACTACTAAACGATCAAATTCCATATATTCAACCTACTTGTGAAGTAATGACTTTCATTAAACACCACTGTCATCAGAAAGACAATGTAATGTATTGTACTCGATTAGGAAATAATTGGAAAGAGTGGGTCTCTTTTACTTTACATCTACGACGACTTTTTCTTCCTTTGAAGCGTTATCTTGCTTGTGCAAGCGGTCTTGAATTTCGTAGGCTTTTTTAACGATTGCTCGGCCAAGTGTCAACATGATACTAAATGACAGGGTAGTAATCACAAATAATTTCTTTCCTGCTGGCAATTGGGAAAAGATGACAAACGAAATCACAGGCATGATCAATTGTAGTCGCACCACTTCCCCGCGGGTTACTGGGAAAGGTGTTACATATAAACTTAGGGTTTCTAGAACAAAAATGAGTAATGACTGAACAAGATTCAAGTGCCAATCAGGATGTGACAAATCATACCTGCCTAAAAACATTAAATTGAATGGGAAGTCCACTTCAGGCATCCATGAATAAATCAAATGCAAATCTGCCCCGGGCAAACCTGCTCCAAAAATACGCCACAACATCAGTGAAATCATGACTTGAATGAACAAACTCAATAGTTCCGAGATCACCACAGAACGATTGGTACGAAAGGTTTTTTTGACTTCATCTCGAGAACGGATCGGATCATGCTTATACTGCTCTTCTACTCGATGAATCTCTTCTGCAATTTGCCGGCGCTCTTTTTCGCCTCGTATTGCACGAAGTGACAGTGGCAACATCAAGATACGAATAATCACAGTAAAAATGACCACCGCAATTCCCATATCGGCTACCGTACCAGGAATCAAGTCCAGCAACCAATAGATAAACACTAACAGGTTAAGGAATGGCTGATAGATGAATACTTGAAAAAGGTGCAACATGAAAACTACTCGTTTCTTTAATCTTTACTGTCTTCTCCATCAAAGACTATGCGTTCTAGAGTACTGAGTGTTTGTTGTAACACTACAATATACTCAGTCACTTGTTCTTTGCCTTGCTCAGAATAGATAACGTCATTTAAAGTCAGTGAAGTTTCTTGACGAAAAGTAAACAATAATTGTTGAATAAAGTCTTGGTTTTCCATCACCCATTTTTCTCTTTTTTTCTTGCTCATCAACAATACTTTGGTGAACTCGCGTTGGAGTAAAGACATTTTGCTTGTTTTTTCAAACAACGAACTCACCATATCCAATTTTTTGGGGGTGTTAATGACATCAGACACATTTTGAAGGGGGTAAAACTTCATGTGATTATTATAACATTAAACTACTTGTTACCAAGTAAAAGAAAGGCCGGGCAAATGCCCGGCCTTTTCCGTTATTTTACAAATACTTTAGATCGGACATGCTCCGCTTTCGCATTTCAAATGTTCGTAGTCAATATCTTCCATCAACGTTTCATCTTTCTCGATTTCATTGAGCACTTTCATGAATTCAGAGATCGTCACAGGTTGTTCTGGCTGATACTCGTATGCCGTAGAATCCTGTTGAGGCATGACTGAACAACATTTGATGAGACCTTGATACTTGCCCACCATCTCTGCATATTCAGCATAGGTCACTCGCTTGGGATCGTATTTGAGGGTGTATGACACTTGATTACCAGTATCTTGCAAGGCTGCACCTTTTTCATCGATACCTACAATCCAATACTTTTCGAGTAACATCAACCATTTGTACTGCTCTTCTGGGGTCGCTTCAGCAGCAGTCACTAACTTATCCCCCATGCCCAATCGACATATTAATGGTTGCGTCGGAAATCCAACGGCCGAAGAACCTTGATAACTCTTTAAGTCTTTGACTGGATAGTTTTTCTCTCGGTACTTTTTGACTTGAGAATCATCACTGCGGTACTGCACCCAACGAATGTACTCGCGCATACTCGGTAAGTGTGCTCCCTCAGTCAACGCGAACAGCTTGGAGATGGTTCCAGAGGGTTTGATCGTGGTATTGGTATGTGGCACATTCACACCAATTTTTTTCGCGTACTTTTCTGACTCTTCAACAACTGCTCGCTTGAAGCGTGCTAAAGTGAGCCAAAAGTCTTTCGATTTTTCCTCGTCTATTAGATCTCGGAAACTGTAGCCAAAAGCATTCCAAGCAAATTCATGAATACCTGTCATTCCGACACCAATGCGATTGGTACGTTGGACTTCACGATTGTAGAGACAATCCATGGTGTTCACACGCATTAATGCTCGAGTCGCGGCACGGAATGCTTCCTCTGCATCATCAATCGTTGGCGCAAAGTACGGCACGACGTCTGCGATCACACAATAACCACCCAACATGTTCAGAGAAATTTCTCCACAAGGATTTGGAATTTGTGAAAAGACTTTGGCTCCTGCATTACGTGCTAAGTGAGAGAGCATGCGTACAGTACGGTCCATCGGTTTGTACTTGTGACTCTCAGCATAGTGACCATCTTGGTACCCCTCATACCCTTCATCATTTTGCACTAACCGATGTTGGTTCACGTAACCTGGCTCACCGGTCCCATCCTCATAGGAAGCTTTCATAATGGCATCTAACACCTTGCGGGCGTGATTGGAACGCTGTTTCCAGAACTTGTCATCGACTGCCACAGAGTTGTTAGCTGACCATAAGAACCCACCTCGTTTGATATTGATGAAATCAAAAATTTCAGGATCAGTCCAAACTTTGGTTGCAATCCGAGCACTGCGGCGAGCTCCTCCCACCAAGACACATTCAGCTAAATAGTGATCAACAAACATGGCTTGCTTCCAAGGTGATAAGCCAGCACCTTTGATGGTAGCCAATTTTGTGATGGCGTTCATCAATGGCTTAGGACCAGAAGAAGGACGATTTTGCATACCTTTGATTGGAGCGCCTTTTGGTCGAACTTTGGAGAAATCTAAGATCAACAAATCATCTTTATATTTTTTTTCGTACGCCATGATTTCAACCATTTCAACTGCTTGAGCCCATCCTTCACGACTATCAGGGACTTCAAACCAGTGGATACCTGAGTCTTCACCATACTTATGCTTAGCGTCCTTGACGCTTTCATCTTCACCCCAAGTAAAATCTGCATGGTCTTCAGCAATTACACAACGTACATTAGGCATGTTATCCCAATTGACGATACACATATCGTCATCGTAGGGACGTCCCACACCAGAACCATTCATCAAGAGGTAAAACAAAATATATGAAGAGGAAGCTGTACTACAGTTGGTAAAGACTTCCATGTTGCGGTCTGGTTGCGTTTCATCGCCATGTTGTAAGTGACGGCCAGACATCAAAATTGAACCGTTACTGATGTGTTTGCGAAGTAATTCATACTCGGCTGTGCGATCTTTTTCAAATTTCTTTCCAATTTTTTTCAAAAGTAAGGTATTTCCATTGGCTACCCGAGCAGCCACTTCTGGCCAAGTCTCCCAACGCTTCTTCCCTGAATCAGCGTCCACTACTCGTCGTAAGTAGGTACGCTTTGCCACAGCCATACCCATACCACTATCTAGCTTCCGGTCGATGAATTTCATTCGCCGTTTGGGAAGTTTGACTGAGACTGAAGAAGTATCAGGACTCATAACTTTCCTTTCTGGTCAGACATTACTGTCTGTTATTAACAAGTAATTATTAATTTATTTTTTTTCTGTTATTAATTTATCAATTTCAGTGCGAAAATCTTCCACACTCGCAAAGTCTCGATACACACTAGCAAAGAGCAAATATGATAAAGAGTCTAACTTGCGTAATCGACTAATAATCAAATTTCCTATTTCCCAACTTTTGACTTCACTTGATTGACGGGCTCGTAAGCGTTTCTCCACATCATCCAACAAATCTTCAATATCAGACATCGAAACTGGTCGTTTCCAAGTAGCTTTGACGACACCTCGACGCAATTTTTCTCGATCAAAATTTTCTTTCCGACCATCTTTTTTAATCACCCACAAATCAACCCCTTCAACTCGTTCATAGGTCGTCCACCGCTTGCCACACGTTTCACACGTACGGCGGCGACGAATGACAGCCCCTTCCTCAGCATCTCGTGAGTCTAAAACTGATGAACCTTGATGGAAACAATATGGACATTTCATAACACCACTATATGCTGTTGCTTTGTGTTCGTAAATACACAACCCCTTGTGTTTATTCGTTTTTTTTAGGGAGTATTAGTGAAACACATGGAACGGAAGACGGTCAATACTAAAGAAGAGATCAAAATGGGTCAATATGAAATGAACCCGAATTCTTACAAAGCAAGTTGCTTGATCAGCACTTCATTTTCAGCCAAGAGTTGATCTAACACTGATTTTTGGTTATCGGAAAAAAAGTTTTTGTACTCCAAGAGCACATCTTGGTATTCCGTAAGCACAACCAATACTTCTTGGCGTAAATGCTCGTTCATAGAGTCAGTAGGATAATGTGAGATCACCAATGCGATGTAGTGGTGGCCCTTCCACAACGTTTGAGTTGCCAAGCCGTTTTTATCCATTTCAATCAGCTGGACACTATCTTTTAAACGCTGCCGCGATATGGCTAACTCACGAAAAGGTTTATCCTCAGGGGACGATACTAAGACTTTCAATTTATGGGAAAGCACAGTCGCTGGATAAAGAACGTGACCAGGAAGAATTGGCTCATGCACCGCAACTTGTTGAGGAGTTGAAGAAATTTTATCAGCAGAATAGACTTCTGAGGCATGCACTAAAGAAGTTCCCACAATCACACAACCAAACAAAAAACCTACAGTAGCCAACACAAAGTTTGCTTTCATAATACCTACACAATACAGATTAATGACAACACTGTTTGCTATTATACCAAATTAACTATTGGCGTAGATAAGCAATACCATTCCCCATATGGCATGAGAAATCGTCAATGCATACACATTGCGATAATAATTGAAAAGAAAGCTCTGTCCTAAGGCAAAGAAAGTCATCAAGAAGAGCTGACTAGCAAAAGTATATAAAGGAGCTTGCAGCAACATATTTGGGATGTGAAAAATCACAAATACCGCAGTTGCAAAAAACACTAAGTGGAGACGCCCCCACTGCGGAAATCGTTTCTCTGCAATCACATACACCCACCCAAAAAAGAATAAACTCTCCCAAAACCCTGTAACCACCGCTAGGAAAAATTGCCACCAAAAGTCTGTCGAAAGAAATAGTGCGGCAGTTTGGAGCTGAGACTCTCCTGTAAGCGTGGCTAACGTGCCAACAAATCCATAGAGTCCACCCATCGCTAAGCCCAAAAAGAGTCCGGGATAAAATTTTTCCCACTTGATAGTATTTAAAGTCACTCTGCTTTGAGAAAGAATAATATATAGCCACACTGGTAAACCAAAAAACACCAATTTTCCAATTATTTCATCAAACCAGACAGGAAACTGAAAAAGTAGCCGGTAAGTTGTCCAGGTAAAAAAGGTGATAAACAGCAATGAAAGAAACGCTTGGTGTCGGTGAGACACCATAGTGGGACCAGGTTTACTGATGTGCGTTTCCTTTACCATGGGCATTTACTGCGTACAAAGCATCTGTCACCAGTTGCAAAGTCGCTTCTTTATTATGTGAGTAGGTATCTACTACTACATCGTAAAGACTTGGGTGCCAAAAATCAATCTCCGCTTCAGCTGGCAATACTCCGGTGTTGACGACCCATTGCTGCCATTCTTCCTTGTACATACGAGACCACTTTGCGAAGTTATTTTGGTATCGTTGACGCATGTTCTCTTTTGCAACATCGACAGTGACATTATCTCTATTTACAATCCGATCAATCTTCACAGCCTCATCACTACACATAATCAAGATTTTAAGCACCCCTGGGACTTGTTGTGCTAGAAAACCGGATAACCATGATTCTAAAATCCATTTCTCTTCTTCTTCCAGTTTTTCTCTCATGCCCATATCAACTTTACGATCAAAATCGTCTTCATAATGGCTTGCGTCGTGATGGAGTCCTCCGTTTTCTTGAAACAACCCTTTTTCTTGTGCATATGCACGCATAAACTCCCCACCACTAAACCCCTTCCAACCATCGAATTGCAACATTTCTTTTAGCTCACGCAGTAAAGTCGTCGAACCAGAACCAGGTAATCCAGAAATAGTGATGTTACGGTATTTAGTTTGCATACAGCCTTTCTTGTACGGTGGAACGGTGGGTATGATCTGGTATTGTACAATATGAAAGCGTCTCCATCACCTGCAAAATTGATTGAATTTTGTTCTCGGCCTCTTCTAAACGTAAATGATTTGTTTGATTTGGAAAAAAATGAAATACATGATTTCGACACTGAATCCACACTTTCCACATCTCGCGAGCTTCCTCAGCGCCACATAACCGGACAACATCATCATATAACCACCATTCATCCCGTTGTCTTTCTGGCAAATCAGGATTTAAGGCACGACCAATACGAAATTTTCTCCCCATAAAAACTTCTTTTGTGATGAGTTGATTATCAAGCAAATACTTTTTGAGAAAACCTTCATACGCTTTCGCAATAGGAAATAGCACGAAGGAATAATCGTACAAACTACTCTGCAATCTTTTTTCTCGTCTAGCTAATTCCGAAGAAAGCACTGTGAGTTGTTGAATCTCTTTAGGTAAAAGAGTGAACCATCTGGCATGTGTAAAGGCAAGGGCAGGCATATAAAAATCCGGGTCGAGTTTTCTTATATAGGTAGTATATAATGATCTACTTGTCAGTACTATCATTACGACAATACACCATGGGCAAAAAGAAACGTACTCATCACTTCAATATACGTGCTCCCTTTAAAAATTTAAAGTGGTGGCAAAAAGCTATCATCGCATTATCGTTGATTGGGGTTGTCAGCCTTGGCGCTATTGCAATTACTATTGGCCGCGAACTGCCTTCACCACAAGGTCTCAATTCTCCAGAAAATTTTGCAGTAAGTACTCAGATCTTGGATCGCAATGGAAATCTCTTGTATGAAATTTACGCCGATGAAAATCGAACACCTATTCAGTTGGGTGATCTTCCTCCACATGTCTATCAAGCCTCTATCGCGATTGAAGACAAATCTTTTTATACTCACTGGGGTTTTGATGTGATTGGTATTACTCGAGCAGTACGCAATACATTATTGGGTCAAACTATTCAAGGTGGATCAACCATCACTCAGCAATTAGTGAAAACCGCACTACTTTCCCGAGAAAAAACTCTGGAACGTAAAGCCAAAGAAGCTATTTTAACTGTTGCCACCGAGGCCCTTTACACCAAAGATGAAATTTTAGAAATGTATCTCAATCACATTCCGTATGGTGGAACAGCGTGGGGGGTCGAAGCTGCCGCAAAAACCTATTTTGGCAAGCATGCTAAAGACCTTTCCATTGGTGAAGCTGCTTTATTAGCCGGCCTACCGCAGGCTCCATCTCGATATTCGCCATTTCAAAGTGATATTCGTCTTGCAAAAAACCGCCAGGCAGAAGTCCTTCGCAGAATGCGAGAAGATGGATATATTTCGGAAGAACAAGAAGAACAAGCAAAAAATGAAGAACTCAAGCTCGCACTTTCTCAAACCAATATTCGAGCCCCTCACTTTGTGTTTTATGTTAAGGACCAATTGGTCAAGAAATACGGCTTGGAAAAAGTCGAACGCGGTGGTTTACGAGTCACCACAACCTTAGATTTAGGTTTACATGAAGCTGCACAAGCCTCTCTCAGCGCAGAAATTGCAAACTTGAAGCGACATCGTGTTGGTAATGGTGCCGCAATGGTAACGAAACCCAATACCGGCGAGATTCTTGCAATGATAGGTTCAAAAAACTATTTCGATGCTACAGAAGACGGGAAGGTTAATGTCACGATTGAACAACGTCAACCAGGATCCTCGTTTAAACCTATCAACACAGCTATTGCTTTTGAGCTCAAACACATGACTCCCGCTACCATGCTCTTGGATATCCCTACTTGTTTCCAAATTGTAGGCAGCACGGGATATTGTCCCAAAAACTATGACTCTAGTTTCCGTGGACCAGTCCAACAACGTTTCGCCCTCGGTAATTCATATAACATCCCAGCTGTTAAAACGGCCGCAATGAATAGTGTGGAAAGTGTTATTGCAACTGCTTCTGCAATGGGTATTACTACATTTCGAGATCCTAGCCAATACGGCGTCTCTATCGGTTTAGGGGCTGCAGAAGTCAAGATGGCTGATATGACTGAAGCATTTGGAGTCTTAGCTAATCAGGGTGTGAGAATTCCGTTGTTATCCATTTTAGAAGTTCAAGATTACCAAGGAGAGGTCTTAGAAAAAAATGACCCTGAAGACAGAAAACAGCAATTGAAGGAAATGACAGAGGACGAAGAAGTTACAGAAGTAGGTGATTTGAAGAGAGTTCTTCATCGTGCCCCAGCCTATTTGGTCAGTCATATACTGTTGGATAACAATGCTCGCTCAGGTGCTTTTGGGAGCAACTCAAAATTGGTCATTCGAGATCAAGTCGTAAGTGTCAAAACTGGGACAACGAATAATCTTCGTGATAACTGGACCATTGGCTACACCCCCGAATATTTAACAGCGGTGTGGGTTGGCAACAATGATAACACTCCGATGAATCAAGGTCTGGTTTCTGGGGTTACTGGGGCTGCTCCAATTTGGAACTCCATTATGAGCTATGTACTTAAAGATCAAGAATCGATTTGGCCAGAAAAGCCTGACGATGTTATTAGCAAAACTGTTTGTTCTCTTACCGGCTTGCTTCCTAGTCCCGAATCACCTTGCTCCACTCGAAATGAATTTTTTTGGGAAGGCACCGAGCCCACTCAGGTAGAGAATATTAGCAAAGAGATGTGGATTGATCCAACAACTGGTTTGCCTCCAAAGCCAAATGAAAGCACGGAAGGTCGTGAGCTAGTTTTAGAAAGACACACATTTCTCTCAGATCCATTTACTCAAGATTATTGTGTCGATTGTAATCGTCAGGTTAACGAAGAAGGAAAAGTGGTATACGAGAGATACATCATTCCCGCAAACTTCTCTTATCAACCTACCCAAAATGCTACCCAAGGGACGACATCTACTGCCAACTAGCTATGAAGAAAAGCTCAATTGTAGTTGCCGGCATGATCGGTTTATGCTTTGTGATAGCTGTCGTTGTTGCTCAGTACTTGCCTAAACCTCCGCTTATCTCCCCTCTCTCAAATGACATCGCCACTTCTTCACAAAACTTGGAGAGCGCTCAAACAGATAAAGTTGTCTATGGATTTGTACCATTTTGGCAAATATCATCCTTTGTACTTCAACCTGAATTAACACATGTGGCGTACTTTTCTCTAACTTTCAATGGCTCTGGCAAAATTTTAACTGTAGAAAATGGAAAAACTGACCCTGGTTATAGAGTGTTTCAAAGCTCTGGCTTTTTAGAAAAAATGAATCAAGCAAAGGACAATAACACCAGTATTGATCTTGTGGTTTCACAACTGAATAACAAAGATATAGAAGCATTTCTCAATTCACCGGCAGCACAACAATCTTTTTATTCCCAAATGCATGAAGTCTTACTGAGTTATACGGTATCTGGAATTAATATCGACGTTGAGTATCAAGGCAATGCAAAGAAAGAGCTGCGCGACCAATTCACTGTGTTTATAAAAAACTTTACGCAATTTTTAGATACTCAGCATCCTGAAACCATGGTATCCATCGATGTCTATGCATCCAGTATTATGGGCAATAATATCTGGAACATTCCTGAATTAGAACCTTATGTCGATTACTTTATCATCATGGGTTACGACTTTCATAAGGCGGGTTCACCGTTAGCCGGCCCGGTAGCACCATTACTGGCAGAAGGTGTACATAAAGACCAAAAGCATATTACTCAATATGTAGCTGAGTTTTTGAAACATGTCCCAAGCAAAAAGATCTTACTTGGAGTACCTTTTTATGGCTATGAATGGCAAACAGTGTCGGACGATCCTCGGGCTGCAACCTATCCACGAACTGGGGCCACAGCAAGCTTTCAGAGAATTCAACAAATATTGGCTAATCCCGAGTTGTCGGTTCAACAATATTGGGAGGAAACGACCCTTTCTCCATACCTCACCTTTAAGCAAGACGAAAAACAAAAACTCATTTTCTATGAAGATGAACGCTCATTAGGATACAAACTTGATTTAATCAATCAAAGCAATCTTGGTGGTATCGCTATTTGGGCCTTAGGCTATGAAGGGCCTTATCGCAATCTTTGGGAAGTAATCCAAACTAAGCTTTAGTTATTCAAACTACAGCATGCTTCTGTCTATAAAAGTAACAAATTTATGCACAAATGAAACTTTCATCAACTGAATTGATAGTACACATTTTCCCCTCAATTGATCTAGTTGCCCATTAAAGTAATCTCTATATAATCCAATTTGTGCAAATGAAGTTTTCCCGAACAAGACTAGTTCCTAAAACACGTATTTTTTTTCAATTTTTTGGAAAACCTCTCTACTACTTCCTTACTGGAACACTACTCCTAGGCCTCGTTGTCATCGTATCCCTTTTCCAAAAAACAACCTTTTCCTTTCCTTTTAAACGTCCTCGATTTAATACGATCACCACTACTCACCATAAAACTTTTTCCAACTTTCGGCCTCTAAAAAAACTTCACTACTCTGTTCAATTAACTCCCTTTCTCAAATTCTTCTTACGAACCCTCAAGTCCCTATTTTCATCTTTTACGCGAACACTCCACTACATCTTCCGCAGTATATGGAAAGTCTTTAGCACTAAGGCGTTCCGCTTTACATTCGGAATCATTTTCATCTTCTCGGTGATCACTACGACAAGTTTTGTTGTGTATATTTACATCTTTGAAGACCTTCCTTCCCCAACTGATGTATCTAGTCATACTCCTCCTTTAACCACCAAAATTTATGATCGTCATGGCAAGGCGCTATATAACATTTATAAAGATGAAAATAGAACGCTGATTAAGCTTTCAGATCTACCACCCCATGTCATTCAGGCCACGTTGGCGATTGAAGATGCGACGTTTTTTACTCATCCAGGTTTTTCACTCAAAGGGATCATGCGTGCATTTAAAACCAATGTCACTCAGGGCAAAGTCCATGGTGGCTCTACCATCACCCAACAGTTAGTGAAAAACACACTTCTTTCTTCAGAAAAAGAACTCCGCCGGAAAATTCGAGAAGTCTTATTAGCAATCGCCGTTGACGCGCTCTATTCTAAAGAAGAAATACTGGAAATGTACTTCAATCAAATTGCATATGGTGGTTCCACCTATGGCATTGAAGAAGCCGCGCAACGTTACTTTGGTCGACATGCAAAAGATCTTACCCTCGAACAAGCCGCACTGCTGGCAGGTATTCCTGCTGCCCCTACAACATATTCACCTTTTAGTGCTGATCCCACGCTCTCTGTCCAACGTCAACACGAGGTACTTCGACGAATGGCTGAAGAAGGATTCATTTCTCCCGAGCAAGCAACCGAAGCCATGTCAACTCCTCTTACATTTGTCGATAACAAAATAGATATTCAGGCACCACATTTTGTGATGTATGTACGCTCACTTTTAGTTGAAAGATTTGGAGAACAACTAGTTTCTCAAGGTGGATTAGAAGTGTACACCACCGTCGACTTATCACTGCAAGAACAAGTACAGACGATCGTCACCGAGGAAGTTGAGCAAATAAAAAATTATCGGATTTCCAATGGAGCCGCGGTCGTCACAAATCCACAAACAGGAGAAATACTCGCAATGGTAGGCAGTGTCAATTATTTTGATCTCAAAAATGACGGTCAAGTCAATATAACGACTCGGCCACGACAACCCGGCTCATCCATCAAACCACTAACCTATGCCCTAGCTTTAGAAAATGGTTTTACCCCGTCGACAAAAATACTCGATGCACCTATTACCTATAAAGTTGTCGGGAGTACTCCATATAGTCCAAAGAATTATGATGGGAAATACCATGGTCAAGTTACGCTTCGTGATGCTCTGGCCAATTCGTACAACATCCCAGCCGTAAAAATATTATCTACAGTTGGGGTGAATAATATGATCGATAAGGCAGAACAAATGGGAATTACCACCTGGAAGGATCGCTCTCGGTTTGGCTTGTCTCTCACTTTAGGTGGAGGTGAAGTCCTGATGGTGGACATGAATAAAGTCTATGGTACCTTTGCAACAGGCGGTTATACTGTTGACCTCAACCCACTTATCTTAGTGAAAGACTCAACCGGTAAAGTTTTGTACCAAAATCCCTGTATCGCGAATGCCAATAAGTGCCCCAAAAAACAAACACTCGATCCTCGAGTCGCATATCAAATGAATGATATCTTGTCTGATAATCAAGCTCGAGCCTCAGCATTTGGTTTACAATCCGTATTACATATTCCCGACCAACAAGTGGCCGTCAAAACAGGAACAACCAACTCGATGCGAGATAACTGGACCATCGGCTATACCACAAGTCGTGTTGTGTCTGTTTGGGTGGGCAATAATGACAATACACCGATGAGTTATGTTGCATCTGGAATTACCGGCGCTTCGCCAATCTGGAATAAGATTATGAGAACCCAATTAAGCCCAACTACGGCCCACACGTTTACTCCCCCTGACTCTCTGATCAAGGTGGCAGTCTGTGCAGCGACTGGCACTTTACCATGCAACCAGTGTCCTAAAGTAACAGAGGAATATTTTATACCTGGCACTGAACCTACACAAATGTGTTCAGATGAATTCTTTAAGCCAAAAGAAGAACTTCTACTCTAGATTCACAACCATCGAAAAAAAAGAGATAGCAGAATAGTAATCAACAACAAAACTAAGCCCCAATATCGCCCCTTTTTTTCTTCCTTTTCTTTCTTGGAAATTCTTTTCTTCCGAGGAGCAACTGTTTCTTCTACTTCAACTTCCTCAACTAGTTCTGGTTGATTACGTTTTCCCATATATCTCGTTCAGAAATTTAAAATTATGAAGTGGTTTGAATTGTTTTTATACGAGCCACAATCAGTTCAACAGCCTGCTCAATAGAAAGATCACTTGTATCCAACACCCAAGCATCTTCCACAATATGTAGCGGATCTACTTCTCTTCCGGTATCCCGTTGATCACGTTCTAACAAATCCTGATACACTTCTTCCAGTGTTACATCCTGTCCTCGAGTTTGCAATTCCATATAACGACGTTTTGCTCTTACAATATCTGCTGCAGTAAGAAAGATCTTTAGCTCAGCATCTGGTAAAACTCGGAAAGTGATATCTCGACCTTCCATCACTACACTCTGATGGGCAGCAATATTTTGCTGTTGTTTGACCAAAGCTGCTCGCACTTTTGCAAACTGTGCGACAATTGAGGCTCCTTCACCCACTTGTTCAGTACGAATTTTCCAGGACACATCCTCACCATTTAACAGAACTGTGGTCAATCGCCCATCTTGCTCAGCCTCTACAGGATTCCTCATTTCAATAGTAGAAGAAGCTATGATCTCAACTAGCTTGTCCTCATCATGTAAATCTATATCATTCGTGAGTCCTAACAAAGCTGTTACTCTATACATCGCTCCTGTATCTACATACAAAAAGCCCATTCTAGATGCAACTAATCGCGCGACAGTACCTTTACCGGCCGCGACAGGACCGTCAATAGCTACACGAAAATTTTGAGACATATAGAGTCTACTTTCTAGACTTTGTTGTTTTTTTCTTAATCGTCGATTTCTTTACAGGAGAAGATTTGGTTTTCTTGAGTGGTGTATTACCGATATCCATAGTTGTTAATCCAATTAATCCACCAACAACCAAAATAACTGGCCAAAACGCCACAATTTCATTGGGGATAATTCCCATATTTCCTAATAAAAGGATGACCCCGACAAATATGACAGTAACCGGTACGGTGAGGTTTTTAGGCAGCATAGAACCCTTTCTGTTATGTACTCTTTATTATGTCACTGTTTACACAAAAAAATCAATCCGTACACACTTGAGTTTCACTGCTGTAATGAAAAAGCTGGTTTTACAATCGAATTTTTTGTTTTATATCGCGTTCAATATCTCGTTCTACCGCGCGCTTTTTAAGCTCAGCCCGTCGTTCGTGAACTTTTTTTCCGCGCGCTATTGCAAAATTAAGCTTGATTTTATTATGGGTCAACTCAAAGGATATCGGGACAAGTGTTCTTCCTTTCGTCTGAGAGGCTTCGACCAACTTCGACACTTCACTTTTGTGAAGTAGTAATTTTCTTGTTCGTAACGGATCGTATTCTCGATTATCTGCAAATTTATACGGCGTAATTTGTGCCCCTACCAAAAAGATTTCTCCCCTCAAAATTTTGACAAAACTGCCATGCAAACTTCCGCTTTTCATTCGCAAGCTTTTAACTTCTGGGCCAGTGAGCTGTACCCCAGCTTGAAACTCGGACAAAAATTCATATTCGACTCGAGCTTTTTTATTTTGCAATAAAATCATAGGGGTATTGTAACACTTGAGGGATGAGATGTAGAAACTAGATACTATCGCAATGGGCAATTATCGCTTACAAATCCAACTCATAGACAAGACTACCAGCCACAGCAAATACTTTGCTAATATCTTCACGAACAATGAGATGGACGGCAGCTGCCAGAGATGGACTTACTATTTCTTGTACAAATTGCCCTTCTTTGGTCAGTACAACTAAACGCTGTTGATTAGCTTCTAATAAAAATATATGTGGGGAGTTTTCTTCAGATACGATTTTCAAGGGTGATTGAAATGGCTTGTTCAGGCCTGAAATGGTGAAAGGCACTTGGTTACCCTGCTCAAAGCGAAAGATCCGCCCGTCAGCCGTCCCCAACCAAATTTGACCATCAACTTGCATTGATACAATTTTTTCAAAATCAACATCTTTTTTATCAATCATCCATCCGACCGGCTGACTTGCTGTTAATCCTTCATCGATAAGATAGCGAAAAATGTTTCTTTTTTCTGGGTTAAAGATATACACATACTGACTAAAAGCACCTAATAATTGACTGTTCCGATTAGAGTCTCCCTCTTCTATCACTTTTGTTGACTCTTGATCCTTTTCAATTGAAAAAAGATAGACACCATCAGACAAAATATATAACTGTTGATCTTGCATCACGATATCTCTAATGGAACTGTATTGACCAACCGGCAATAATTGATGAGTCTTGTTGGACAGATTAAAAGAAACAAAGGTCTGGGTACCTTGGTCCAACATAATTACCCGATCCCCTTCGGCCGCCACCACAGAAGCTACAAATCCCGCTCGAATAGCTTGTAAATCAAAAAAAACTGGTAACCGCTGCAGCTCTGTTTTTCCAGAAAATTGTTGCAACTCACTGTCAATCAAGCCAATAAAATTAGTAATCTCCTGCTGAACAATTTTATGTTGAGAAACTCTTTGCCGCTCTCCTTCTACAGTACGTATCAGCGCCTCCAACTCTTCTTTTACCACAAACGATGGTTGCTCATTCGCCTGATCTTGAATGCGTAACAACTCTTGCTCGTATGGAGCTAAAAAGGCACTCGCCTCTGCTCTTTGACGCTGGACTTGTGTGCGTATAAAAACAATTAGAATAATCAGGAGTGCGACCATTGCCCCTACTACAAGCAACCATTTTCTAGGAATACGAATAGTTCTCAAAGAGCGTGAAGACGCCTGTTTCAATAAAGGTCGAGGCTCATGACTTTGACCAGGAACTTCTTCCGGCAAATCAACAGTTGTAAGCTGAGTTGATGGAACAACTATCGAAGGTACAACTTGAAGAGTAAGGTGAGCAATAGCACAACGATCTACGAGTTGGCTTCCGGGCAATTTTTTCTCTAACTGAGCATAAAAATCGTCAAGCTGTTGCGGAGCAGCTTGTGCTGTTATAGCCTCCACACTTGCGGACCGAGTAAGTAAAACATACTCATCTTTGTCGGAAAGTTTTCCCTCTACTACCTGAGACTCTATCCCTGCTTGCAATACTCTTCCTACTTTTTCTTCTCGCTCCAAATAAATCTCAGCCTGCTTAGCAAATAGCACAATTTTCTGATCGCCTTGCCAAACAGCAGCAACCTCAATTTCGGCAAACTGGCTCTGCTCTAACAGCCGCTGCATCATTAACACAAATTCCGCCGCAGACTCTACCTTGCTCTCCGTAATTTTTTCTTTCCATGTTGCCGCAATTTTCGCGGCTTGGGCACCACTCGCAGAATAAATCACACAACAATTGCCAGATGTGTTCAGAACAATGTGGGAAGTGGAAAATGGAGAAGGAGTTCCTGCAAAAGAACGTAAAGAAAATGTATATGCTGCCATACTCTACCTTTGTAGATTATCTACGTTAGAGTATCAAAAAAGCCAAGATAAGTACACCAATAGCTATCACAAAGTGCACCATGGCCACTGTCTTCAAAAAAAGTTCCGCCCCTGTTTGATATGTGTTGGTCATCATGGTAACTTGACGGACTACAACACCTGCGAATAGTACATACAAACCGAAGCCAACAAGATAGAGTATTTTCATCAAAAACCAAAACACCCCTACAGTACTATTCGGATTGGCCAAAAAGAAAAACAGCGAATCGAAAAATGCATCACCTTTCATTAGTTGACCCTCCCTTCAATTTTTTCTCGCTCTTCTTCAAGCATCATATCATTAAGGATTCGAACCACTTTTTCTGGTTGAGGCACATCGGTGAATTCAAACTCTCTTTTTTCGCCTGCCGTTTGAATAGTCACGGTACCAAAACTCAACATTGATCGAATAAATCCACCTGTGCTACTCGTAACATCCTCGATGTTTTCGATTTTGGCTGACGAAACACGTTTGTAGAGTAAATTATCAAAATCGATATCAATAATCCGCTCATCAGTAATTAAGTTGAGATCAAAGAACCAACTTAAAAAGCTTTCGATTACAAATGCCCCTACTAATAAATACCACGCGATCACAGTCATAAATTGAAAAACAGGCGGAAACTGGTAGACCGAGGGAATTAAGAATGAAATTATAAAAGGGAAAAAGAACATGCCAATTGCCACTAAGATCCAAGGCACATTCGTAATGGGATGTTTACGCAAAGCTAAAACAATATGTTCATTTGGGGCCTGAGATTGAAAATGCGCATGCAGTGGCTTCGGGGCAAATGCTGCAAAGGGATTGGTACACGTTGGCTCATACTTTAGAGTTTCGGAGTACTCATCAACGTGTTTATGGGGGATATGTTTGTGACCAGAAGAATGCTCCACTGTCTTATGTACAGGGGCTTTTTTTTCAGTTTTTTTAGTTTTTTTAGTTTTTGCAGAAAAAACTTCTGGCATGATTGAAATTATAGCACACCCAACTACAAAACAGCATCAATCCTCATCGCTCGAGCACTGCTAAGAAAGCTTCTTGATTCAACGCTACTTTACCAATTTCTTTCATGCGTTTCTTGCCTTTTTTCTGCTTTTCGAGTAGCTTCTTACGTCGAGTGATATCACCTCCATAGAGCTTGGCTGTCACATCTTTGCGGAATGCTTTGACTGTTTCTCTTGAGATAATTTTGCCACCTAATGCTGCTTGAATAGGGATTTCAAAGTTTTGGCGAGGAATCACTTCCTTGAGTTTTTTGACTAGTTTACGACCAATAAACTCTGCTTGATCGCGCACGACCATTTGCGAAAGTGCTTCGATACGTTCTCCTTGAATAATCACATCAAGTTTTACGATATCTTCAGGTTGAAACTCCACAACTTCATATTCCATACTGGCAAATCCCGAAGACACAGACTTAAGCTTATCGTG
>CAZULU010000002.1:0-7670 GCA_964621585.1 uncultured Pseudomonadales bacterium | reverse complement strand
AACTGATCCACATTTTTACCAGATTTTGCCGAAACAGAGATAATTTCACTTTCATCAATTCCAAACATTTCCATCAAATCAAGGGTGACTGATTCCACATCACTTGAAGGTAAATCGATTTTATTCAGCACTGGAATAATCTTGAGACCTAACGCTTTCGCTTTTTCATAGTTTGACAAGGTTTGAGCTTGAATACCCTGGGTGGCATCAACTACCAACAAGGCACCTTCACAAGCTGCCAAAGATCGTGAAACCTCATACCCAAAGTCCACATGCCCTGGGGTATCAATCAAATTAAGAACGTATTCCTGTTGAGGCAGCTTGTCACCATCGTAGTGATATTTCATGCGAACAGGAGCTAATTTGATCGTAATACCACGCTCTTTTTCGATGGGATTACTATCCATTTGTCGTTCTTCTTGTTCGCGGACACTGACTGTTTGCGTCATCTGCAAAAAACGATCAGTCAAAGTCGTCTTACCATGGTCAATGTGGGCGATAATAGAAAAATTTCGGATATGAGAATCTGGCATAGTATCAGTATATCAAGCAAAAGCTACCTGCTAAGCAAAAACATACTGATATCTACATATCAGTATGTTCATAGACATGGGTAATTCCGTTAATTATTTTGTCGCAATTAATTTACTTAATTGAGATTTTAAGCGAGCAGCTTTATTTCGGTGGAAAATGTGTCCTTTAACAGCTTTATCAATTGCTGAAAAAGCAGTGGCTAAGTTTTCTGCAGATGGCTGTTTTTTTACTTTATCTACCATCGTCTTAGTACGAGCTTTCACTCGGCGATTAACTTCGGCTTTGCGTTCACTAACACGTAAAGCTTTCTTTGCATTGCGTAAAATTGGCATAGAACTCCTTTAATATTGAGATTTCCAGAACTGGTATTGTACCTCTAGATAGACACAAGATCAATAACTGCATCTTTGCTAGATCATGTGGTAATCCTAAACAGCAGAGATTTCAAGCATTCCTTTCTCTTACAGACCCTCTATAATGACATCACCTTCTTATGACAATTCGACTTCCGCATTTTATTTCTAATGGCAATAAATGGCTAGAAGCTCAACAAGTTTCAATCTTGTCTGCAGCTTCGGTGATTACAGCAGCCGTCTTTTTATCTTCACTCACAGGATTACTTCGTAATCGTTTGCTCGTCACAACTTTTTTTAAAACTACAGAGCTGCAACAACAACTTGAAGCGTATTGGGTGTCATTTCGGCTGCCTGAACTGGTTTTTCAATTATTAGTCATTGGGGCTCTGTCAGCAGCCTTCATTCCTATCTTTACCAAATATGAAAAACAATCCAAAGATCAAGCTTTTCGGATGGCTTCGAGTGTCCTCAACCTTATCTTATTAGGGTTTTTAGCTTTTTCCGCACTGGTCTTTATTTTTGCAGTTCCTCTGACTCGGGTGATGACAGGCGGAGAGTTCTCAGCGGAACAAGTAATGCTCTCTGCCAACATGACACGGCTAATGCTGCTGGCCCAGTTTTTCTTTGCTATTTCCAACTTTTTATCAGGCACTATTCAGTCTTACAAACGTTTTATCATTCCAGCACTCTCACCCATCGCATACAACATTGGAATCATTGTTGGGACAGTAATGCTGAGTCCTTACTTCGGAATTTATGGCCCTACAATTGGAGTGGTATTAGGGGCTTTTCTTCACTTTGTACTACAGTTACCTCTCGCTCGCAAACTCGGTTTTCATTATTATCCACTTATTGATTTTTCTCATCCAGGTGTTAAAGAAATATTTCGGATGATGGTTCCCCGTACTCTCACGCTATCCATCAATCAAATTCAACTCTTTGCCATCGTCTTTTTTGCCACTCATCTCGGAGGAGTAAGTCTAACTATCATCAACTTAGCACAACAACTGATGACGTTCCCTATTCGGATTTTTGGAGCCCCGATTGGTCAAGCGGCACTCCCTTTTTTGTCCAAGGAGTCCAATGATGGAGAGCTCGACAGGTTTAAAGGTTTAGTACTTCGATCACTTCATCAAATATCATTCTTTGCCATGCCAGCATCAGTGTTGCTGTTAATCTTGCGTATCCCTATTGTTCGTTTGGCGTATGGCGCCCGTGAATTTCCCTGGCAAGCTACACTGCTTACTGGCTGGGTGGTTGCTATTTTGGCACTCTCGGTAACTGCCCAAGCAATGATCCACATTTTAATACGCGCATTTTATGCACTGCACGACACCAAAAATCCCCTTCGTGTATCATTGGTAACTACTGGAATCTTTTTAGCAATTAGTAGCATTTCAGCCTACTCCACCAGTTGGGGGTTAGTCGGTTTAGCAACAGCCCTCTCTATTTCTACCACCGTAGAGATGCTCGCATTACTGTTCATACTTAATGGAAAAGTCAAAGGGTTTACCCAAAGCGAATTGTGGATACCTCAGCTAAAAATGATGGTTTCCAGCTTTCTAATGGCCATCTTCATTTGGCTACCTTTTCGCACATTAGATGAACTGGTATTTGATACTTCTCGTACGGTTGATTTGATTGGTTTAACGTTGACTGTAGGAACCATCGGAATGCTAACGTATACCGCCTTTGCTGTTCTTTTGGAAGTGAAAGAGCTCTATATGATTCAAAAAGTGTTTGGGGTGATTGGGAATTGGCAAAAATCACTTTCCAAAACGACTGAAGTTGTAGAAACAGCCGGACAAAGTGACGAGTCTACCGTATAAAAAACCTGCCTTACACCCAATACCGCCTCTTTCCTTGTTGCGCCACCTTCCTTCTCTACGCTATGCTTATACAAGCTCATAGCTACAACTTTATGTCGTGTGGGAAGTTATTGTGTTTAAAAAAAAGAAAACTACTAGCTCAGAGGTAAAAATCAACCTACTGCCCAAAGATCCGTTCTACGATAGTTTGATCGGAAAAGGTACCACGTGGGCGCTATCAGTAGGTCGATATATTGTTATCTTTACTGAACTCGTCGTCATTATCAGTTTTGCCTCTCGTTTTACACTAGACCGACGAGTAACGGACTTAAATAAAGAGATTCTTACCAAACAATCGATTATCGAATCCTATGGTGATCTTGAGCAAAGTGTTCGCACTATTCAAAAAAAGTTAGATAACTACGATCAACTGAAGGCTAAAACACAAACCACTGAAGTGTTTGACGTCTTAACCCAAATTACTCCATTAGAAATCCAATACAAAGATTTGACAATTACGGATACCTCAATTCGCTTCTCAGCCCATGCCAGTACCACACAAGCATTATCACTGTTCTTAACAAATATTCAGATTTCACCGTATTTCCAAAACGTCAGTGTGCAACAGATCTCAAATAAAGATCCTCAAACACCAGGTTTTGAATTTCAGGTTCAAGCAAATATCGCACAAGCACAATAAGTATGGCTGTAAATATTAACCAAGCACCAACATTTCAGGCCGAACAAGCAAAAAAAGCCTTAATTTCGTTTTATCAAAAACCGATTGCGCAAGTCTCCACCGAGTTATTCTTCACAATTGGGGCAGTGGTCTTTTTTGCTTTGTTTGCTATTCGCCCAACCGTCATCACAATGACGGAGCTTGTCAAAGAAATTGAAGATAAAGAAAAGCTCAATGATGCACTGGCGCGAAAAGTCACGGCACTTGCAAGTGTCAGTACCGAGTACTTTTCTTTACAAGATCGATTGTACTTAGTTGATGAAATAATTCCCGAAACCGCACATTCAGAAAAAGCACTCCGTATGGTAGAAAAGGTTGCAAGTAACAACTCTCTCGTCATCACCACGCTGCAATTAAAAGCTATTCCCCCGGCTGAAACGACGCCACTCTCATTCAACCAAAAGCAACCAGTATCTTTAGCGATCTCTACTAGTGTAGAGGGTGAATATGCTAATATTCGGGCGTTTCTAGAAGAAATTGGAACACTTCGGCCACTGTTCACAGTTACCAATATTCACTTCACACAGGCACAGCTCGAAGAAGGCAATACTTCACTCATGGCGACGTTTACTGTGCAGGCTCATTATTATGGAGCTGGCACCGATATAGAGGACAATGCTGGGCCAACCGGCGCAAGTGAGGAGGTGGCACTATGACAGCCTCCCAAGGATATAAAGATCTTATTCAACAACTCAAACGTCGAGAAGATATTTTACGCATTCTGGTATTCACACTGTTTACTGTGTTCTGTTGGGTAGGGTTTAGTATTTTTCAGTCCCAACAAAAAACCAAAATTCCCGCGGAAACTCAACGTCATGCTATTCCACTGAACCCCAACCTCAATACAACACTGATTGATGAGATCGAGGCTCGAAAAATGTTCTCCGAACAAGAATTAGAAAGTTTTCCCATCCTTACAAAAGTAACAAACAGTGAAGGGGTGGAGGTTACTACAACTTTAGGTGATCAAAGTGCGTTTGTACTGAGTGAAGGAGCGTCAGCAACTGATGCCGCTACACCTACACCCACACCGGCTTCAACATCTGCGACACCTGATGAAGATGATCTGGTAACTCAAACACCGCCACCAAGTCTAAATGATGAAGAGTAATTAAGTAGTAGAGTTTCTTCTTATCTGGAGTGTCTAAATCTCTGCTTGTAAATACCAGCTCAAATATATTACAGTTAGTATGTCTCTTGTTGTGATTGACGAAGCATTATCATGAAATCCGGGAAAACAAGCCTGCTCGATCGTAAATTTCCAACACTGGTGGGACTCGCTATTTTAATTGGCGGGTTGGCAGCCGGAGTGTTTTTTTTGGGTGACGGATTAGGAGTGTTTGCTCCGCGAGCTACTCCACAAACTACTCCCAAACAAATCAAAATCACCAACGTCACTGACACGAGTTTTACTGTGTCCTTTATGACTGATGAAGTTACCACTGGATTTTTGAAGTATGGCACTCGCGCTAATCAGCTTACCACTCAGGTTTCGGATGATCGAGATCAATTAGCGGGAAATGTTGGCACCTACAACACGCACCACATCACCGTTCGCAGTTTACAACCTCAAACAACCTATTACTTCACACTTGGCACCAGCTCTAATGCAGCTTTTGATAACAACGGGGAACCGTTTACGGTCAAAACTCACCCCAAGCTAGGTAATCTTACCTTAGCTCAAACCATTTATGGGACAGTTCTGACAGAAGCATCTACTCCGGCAGATGGCAGTATGGTGTATGTCAGTATCGAAGGAACCGGTGAGCTATCTACACTCGTCCGTTCTTCTGGAACCTGGGCTATTCCTTTATCTCAAGCTCGTACCCCAGCGGGGACTGAACAACCCCCTATTACAGCTGATACTGCTATGAATGTATTTGCCCAAGGTAGACAAGTAAGCAGTACTGCCACGTTGCAAACAAAAGTTGGTCAACCACAATTACCGGTAGAAACCATCACGCTCGGTAAAAATAGTATTGCCGACCTTGGAACATCAGCAACTGACAACTCGATCAAAGGTGGTGGGCTTGCTGGCACAGATACTGAGCCTGAATTTACATCGACACCGTCAGCGAGTGTTGATCCTTCAGCGACACCATCACCAACTCCATTGCCATCAGCTACTACTCGCCCTACCGCCAGTGCCTCTGCGGCTCCGACCGCAACACCTGCACCTACAGTGTCGCCAACACCAAAAGTCTCACCAGTCACGTTGCCAGCAACTGATAGTGCTCAGCCAGTGTCTGGATCATTTGAGAACACGTTAGTCTTACTCGTCTTCGGATTATCATTTGTCAGCTTTGGTAGCTTCCTATATCTATCGCTACGTCGTGAATAATCGCTTTTTGTATGGCTAATGCATCAAATTCACCAGCTTCGTATTTTTCTCGGACGCAACAACTTCAGAGAAATATTGATGAGATGAGCAAGAAGCAGATCGTCGAATCACCCATGGTGCAAACACCATCGACTTCCAAAAGTACCCCCACCACGCCTTCACTTCAAAAACCTTCAGCACCTCGCAAAAAACTCAACAACAAAATGTTCATGCAAATCGGGGCAGTCGTGGTATTGGTGTTAGTATTACTTGGCGGTGGAGTTGGCATGTACCTAATGAGTCAGTCGCAGGATACTCGTCAGCAAGCGTCAACACCCACGGGCACTGGTCGAGTGTTTGTTGATCCACGCACTTCTACTTTACCGGCAGGCCCTCAACAAGTTGCTGTCAAGTTTAATATGGGGGGTGAAATCCCAGTAGATGGGGTGCAAATTGTGGTAGAAATAACCGGCACGATTCCCGCTGATCTCGATTTTGCAGAAAATACTTCTTTGCAAGGCATGACCTTTGTGAATGGTACCTTTAGTGATATTCCGAATGGTAAAAAATTAACAATTGGTTATCTGGCGTCACCTGGACCATTTGTTACTCCAATCTTAGACGTAAATTTAGGAACAATCACTTTTACGGCACCTACCACAGGGAATATGACCGTAAAATTTGATCCACAGCTATCTAAAGTGATTCGGAACCAAACAGGCGATGATATTTTGAAGACACCAACAGAAGTCACAACCTATACATTTGGTGGTAGTGGTGGCGAAACCTCACCTACCCCATCGCCAGCTTCTCAAACCCAGACACAATCATTTCTCGCCACATTGCGAGGGACTTCAGAGATTCCTGCTAACACTTCTACAGCATCTGGAACGGCACGGGTAGTTTTTAATCCCTCGGCCAATATTTTTTCACTTGACGCGACAGTTAGTGGACTACTCAAGCAGAACATCACAGGTTCCCACATTCACGTTGGAAGTGCCTCACAAAGTGGCGAAGTACTAGTCGATCTCGGAACGAACTGGAGTACAAATAGTGGCAAACTACAGCTTTCTATCGCCAATCAATCATTCCCTGCCACCCAAAGTGCAGCACTTCTCTCAGGAAATACCTATTTTAATATCCATACTACGCAATACCCCAATGGTGAAATTCGCGGCCAACTCATCGCTGATGCTGGCGTTGGCGGTCTCCCATCTCCTACTCCTACCCCAGCTCTAACTCCCTCACCTATCGCAACAGTTTCTGCCACACCTATTCCTATGCCTGTTACGGGAGCGACTGAAAATACGTTGCTCTTGGTGATAGGGGGAATGGCGTTGCTAGCAACTGGAGCATATTTCCTAAAACAAGGGTAAGAATACAGCTCACTCGCCACTTGACGGTACAGATACTTTTTCTGTATTGTGAAGATACGCAGTTTTTTGAAAGTTTTTTTATTATTTATCTACTAGTACTGTACGTTAGGACGCTATGCCTACACATATCCTCAGCACCCGTTTCTCGCAATCTATGCAACGTCTGCAGAAGCGGTTTGGTTTACCAAAGTCCGTTGCCAAATTAACACTCCAACATGTGTTGGCAGTATTGGGCTTGCTGGTGATTTTAGGGGGTGCATTAGCATCTGGGTATTTGATTAACAAACCACAAGATGTCAGACAACAAGCGAGTAGTGTTTGTATTTCTAATAGTTGTTTAGCTGATAATTCGGGAATCACGTGTTGCGGGGACTCATTTCTAAGTAATCAAGCCTGTAACGCTCATGGTTATCCAGGAAAAATGTGTGTCACAAAATATGACAACGGCATTGATTGTGCTAATGGAGGTCAGTGTAAATCCGGGTACTGTGCCCAAATGCCCAATGACCCCACTACAATGAGAACTACTTGTCAAAA
>CAZULU010000001.1:21235-36819 GCA_964621585.1 uncultured Pseudomonadales bacterium | reverse complement strand
AGTGGCAATGGATTCTCTTTCAAGTACTAACTACTGGTCTTTTCTTCTTACTCTCACGAAGTTATTTTCACTTTTCAATCAAAAAATATTCAAGTGCAGGAAGCTGATTTCCTGATAAAATCATACAGTGCAAAAATACTTTATTGTCTTTCGACTAGCAGTTCAAGATTTACTCGAATACAAATTCGACTTTTTTTTGCATACTGCGAAATATGCCTTCATGATTATTATGATGGCGTTAGTGTGGATAGCTGTACAACAAGAAGGTCAAACAACAGGTTTTGATACTCCTCAAACAGTTACCTATTTCTTTTTTGCAGCCATACTCTATTCCTTATCAAATTTTCATCCTTGGTTTGTTGAAGAAGATATTCGCTTGGGCAATCTATCCAAATTCTTAGTCAAACCCGTATCAGCAACCATGTACTACTTTTCCCTCCTGGCATCCAATGCGGTGATAGAAACAACATTAAAACTAGTCGTATTTATTCCACTACTGAAAATACTCAATATTCCTCTACAGTTTGAACTCCCACGAATTATGCTATTTGCCGTATTTCTCCCCATTATTTTTGTGTGTTCCTTTTTCTTAATCACTACTATCTCCGTATTAGCATTTTGGATTACTGAAGCGTATGCACTACGCTGGGGAGCATCAATTATCTTCCGTTTTTTAGCAGGAGCACTTGTTCCACTTATCTACTTTCCTGAACACTTACAAACTTTTTTCTTTTATTTACCATTTCAACATTTTATTTTTACACCAATTCAAATTATTACAAATCAAATGAGTTTATTAACCGGAGTACAAGCTCTGAGCATACTGATCAGTTGGACTATAGTTATTATTGCTATTAGAAGTTTTTTGTGGAGAAAAGGTTTGCATCAATACGAAGGAACAGGCATTTAATATGAAAGGATTTGTTCATCACTGCAAGATTTACGCACACATCTTAAGTTTTAATCTTAAGAATATATTGACGTATCGACTAAATTTATTTGCGAAACTAATCTATGGACCAGCATATATCGGTGTATTATTTTTAATTTTGCACTTTGCATTTAATCAAACTTCCACTTTGGGGGGCTGGAATCGATCAGAAGCGGTCCTCTTGTTTAGTGTATTTCAATTCATTTACGTAAACTGCTTAATTCTCTTTTTGAAAGGATATCGTCACTTTCTATGGCAGGGTATCTCAGCAGGGGAACTGGATTTTTATCTTTTAAAACCTGCAAAGCCACAGTTTCTGGTTGCTTTTTCAAAACCTGATCTTGATCAATTACTACTTTGGATTGGCATTTTAGGTCTCTTTCTCTACAACTTTGTTCATCAGTTACCATCGTTATCAGTACTAGATTTTGTCGGCTTCGTTTTCATGGCCGTGATAGCACATCTGATTATATACTTTACAATCAGTACTTATGCTGCCACTGGTTTTTTTGTAATTCGAGCTCAACAGGTCATGGAAATATTTGATAAATCATCAGATTTTTCACAATATCCAACCTCTATTTTCCCAAGTTCGGTCAAGTTTATTGCATTTACTTTTTTACCGATAGCATTTTTCGGCTATTTACCGACACTCTTTCTGCTTTCAAAAGGTACCATCAATATTTTAATCAGCTCTGCTGGATTTTTACTTCTGCTTATAATTATAAATAATTTTGTCTGGAAAATGGGCTTACGTCACTATTCTTCCGCAAGTTCATAAAATAGTTGGTCTGCGGTACAATAAAGTCTTAATGCGATAAAGGAAACTATGAAAAATGATGTCGTCATTTCAGTAAATAATCTTAAAAAATATTACAAAGTTTACAAAAAAGAACCCGGCCTGTGGGGTTCTATTAAGTCCCTCTGGGATCGTAAGTATGAAGTGGTTCAAGCAGTTGATGATGTCAGTTTTGAAATTAAGCAGGGCGAAGTGGTAGGTTTTATTGGACAGAACGGAGCAGGCAAAACAACAACGCTAAAAGTCCTTTCAGGGCTTTTGTATCCAACCGCAGGTAATGTCAGTGTACTCGGCTATAATCCATGGGATCGCAATCCAGAATTTCAAAAGCAATTTGCTCTAGTCATGGGACAAAAAAACCAACTCTGGTGGGATCTGCCAGCTATGGAAAGCTTTCTATTGAACAAAGCGATTTATGAAATTCCTGATAAAGCATTTGATGATACACTCAATAAGCTTGTCGACTTGCTTGATGTTCGAGACGTACTCAAAGTACAAGTACGCAAACTTTCATTGGGTCAACGCATGAAATGCGAGCTTATTGCGGCCTTATTGCACAACCCCAAAGTGTTATTTTTAGACGAGCCAACCATTGGATTAGATGTTGTTATGCAAAAAGTACTGAGAGATTTCATCCGGGATTATAATAAAGAATTTGGAGCAACAATAATTCTCACCAGTCATTATATGGATGACGTAAAGGAGCTATGTAAACGAGCAATTATTATTGATCATGGACATAAGATTTTTGACGGTGATCTGAAAGAAATTATCGATGAATACGCTAGAAACAAGATTTTGTCAGTAGTTTTATCAAAGAAAGTTAATAAAGAGAAGTTACTTCAGTTTGGTGAAGTGAAAAGTTATGAGGATCCAAAGGCTACTATTTTAGTACCACGCAAAAAGGCAGCTCAGATAGCAGGCCAACTTATTGCTGATCTACCAGTTGAGGATATTACCATCGAAGAACCTCCAATCGAGGCCATTATTCGCGAAGTATTTCAACAAGGAAAAACAAAGTAACGCATGAAAAAGTATTGGCAGCTATTTAATATCTCCTGGCAAAATGGATTAGTTTACAAGACTAGTCTATTCTTGTGGCGACTTCGACAATTTCTCTCCTCTGTCATGGCTCTAACAATTTGGTCAGTAATTTATCAATCAGCTGAACAGCCATTTGGATATGATCGAACTGAAATGATCACCTATATCTTTTTGGTCGGAGTGCTTCAAAGCATTATTCTCGCTACTATACTGAATGGGTTATCCGAGCGCATATACTCCGGTCAATTAAGTAACGAGCTCTTAAAGCCGGTAAATATCTATCTCTATTTAGCAGCACAGGAAGTTGCTGATAAATGCAAAAATTTCGTATTCATTCTCATTGAAAGTATTATTCTGTTTTTTGTTTTTCAACCACAAATCGTTATTCCCACTTTGAGTACCGGATTACTCTTTCTCTTCTTCACCTTTGGAGCTGTGGTTCTTCATTTCTTCATTCAACTGATCTTTGGAAGCCTAGGCTTTTGGAGTCCAGAAACCTGGGGCCCTCGATTTCTCTTTTTTATGTTTATTGATTTTACTGCAGGAAAACTATTCCCACTGGATATTTTGCCAGAGTTCTTACAGAAAATAGTGTTCTTTACTCCATTTCCATACCTATCTTTTATTCAGATTCAGATCTTTTTGCAAAAATTACCAGCTACTGAAGTGTTAAAGCATGTCCTCGTATTAGGAGTATGGGTAGGAATCACAGGGCTATGGGCGCGCTGGATTTGGCAAAAGGGTATTAAAAATTACGCTGCAGCTGGACAATAATCTGTAATCTATGCTTTTTCATCGCTTATCTATCTACTGGCACGTATGGAAAATGACCGCAATTAATGGTCTTCAAGAAGCATTTATTAATCGGTGGACCAATTTGCTGTTTATTTTTGGAAAGGCATTACGTTTAGGGATGAGCTTAGTGGTTTTGTTATTGATCCGCCAAAACGTTCAGCAATTTTCACATTATACGACTGATCAAATTGTTGTATTTTTTTTAACATATATGTTCGTCGATATTATAGCCCAGGTTTTTTATCGTGGAGTATATATGTTCAGCCATCAAGTCAGAACCGGTGAATTTGACTTCCTACTCATGAAACCGGTCAGTCCACTTTTTAGAGCCTTAACGGGAAAACCAGATATTAACGATACAATCTTTATCATTCCTTCCACCTTGATTAGTTTCTACTTGTTCTCCCAACTTAACCTTACAGTTACGATCTCTTCAGTCCTATGGTATATCGCACTGTTAATGAATGCCTTTTTGATAGTAACCGCACTACACATTTTTGTCTTAATTGCTGGTATTCTTACGACAGAAGTGGATGGGGTTGTATGGCTCTATCGTGATCTAATGAGATTAGGACAATTTCCTGTGTCTGTATATATGGAGCCACTTCGCTTCTTACTTTTCTTTTTTGTGCCAATTGGAATGATGGTGACTATTCCTAGTGAAGTTTTATTAGGGCTACCACCTACACACAGTATCCTTATCACGATGTTAGTAGGGCTGGCATTCTTTTTATTGAGTTTAATAACCTGGCAATGGGCATTAAAACAATACTCATCAGCAAGTTCCTAATGTTTCTTGAAAAACAAAAAACCCCTCGCTTTCGCAAGGGGCTGATATTTTTGGGAAATGCTCCATTAACGTTTTGGAGACTGACGTTGTCGACGGGCTTTTCCACCCATTCCGACTTTACGGGTTTCTTTCATACGTGAATCACGTGTGAGATATCCCTTTGTTTTCAGAACAGTTCGATATTGTTCATTTTTCTCAACTAAGGCACGTGCAATTCCATGAATAACCGCTTCCAACTGAGCTGAAATTCCAGAACCTTTGACAGTTACTGTGATCGCCCAATTTCCTTGAGTTTCGGTGTCTTGCAAAGGCTTGTTGTAGGCCGCAGGCGCATTCACAATACCTTTAAAGTATTCACCAGCTGGTTTGTTGTTAACCAAGAAATCACCTTTTTCTTCATAAATACGTACTCGAGCAACAGCGGTTTTACGACGACCAACACCTTCTACGAAGTTTGATTTTGGAACAAATCGCACTCCACCCTTGGTTTGATCAACACGCTCTATTCGAGCTTTTTTGACGATGACTTGTTTTTGCTTGGTTTTCTTTTTGAGTTTCTGGGCCATAGTGTGAGTAATTAGCTACTAGTTATTCGTTGTTAATATCTACAATAATTTATGATTCTTTCTTCACGTTTGCCTGATAAGTGTGTTCAGCCCCAACAAATACTTTTAATCGCTTCATGCGGGGTGCGCGAAGTTTATTCTTAGGAACCATTCCGTAGACCGCTTTTTCGATTACCTGTTTTGGATCTCGAGCAATCAATTTCTCAAAGGTTTCTTGTCGGAAACCTCCTGGATGATGGGAATGGCGATAATAAATTTTGTCTTGTCGTTTGTTTCCAGTTACTTCTACTTCAGAAGCGTTCGTAATAATCACATAATCACCACAATCCACATGAGGAGTGTAGGTGGGTTTGTGTTTACCAACTAATAAAGTGGCAATTTCGGTTGCTACTTTACCCAAAACTTTTCCTTTTACGTCAATCACATGCCACTGACGTTTTACAGTTTCTTTTTTTTGCTGAAATGTTTTTACTTTTGCCATATACTTTTATGTAATCAAAAGATTACTTTACTTTCTTTTCTGAAGCTTTTTCCACCTTCTTGTCTTCTTTGACTTCAGGTTGAGCTACTTCATCACTAACGACAGGTTTTGCAACGAGTTCCATTTTTACCATAACAGCGTTATCACCACGGCGCTTGCCTAATTTAGTGATACGGGTAAACCCACTCTTTCGGTCAGACATGGCTGGGGCCACTTCGTCAACAAGCTTGTTAACGATGTCTCGTCGACCAAAGAAACGAGCCAATAAGCGTCGTGCAGCAATAGATCCGTTCTGAGCTCGGGAGATGAGCTTGTCAGTAAGACCCTTGATAGCTTTCGCTTTTGGTTCAGTGGTCTTAATTTCACCAACTTGAATCAAACTGGTGATCAGACTTTTGAACAACGCTTTGCGGTTGTTGGTATCTCGATTGAGATGGTTAGATTTTACTCGATGTCGCATACTAATTTCGGTATAAGTTTGTAATCAAAAACAATGAGCGTCTATTATATCACGAATTTTGCACTCGTCTTACGCTCTTCTTTGATTTCTCGCCTGGATTTAGGCAGTGAAATCAACTCCTTTTTCTTGTAATGCAGCTTGAACAATGTCTACACTCTTATCACCTAAGTTCTTTACTTTTGCCACAATTCCTTTTTCTACTTTAATCAAATCTCCAACGGTTTCATAGCCCCCTTTACGAAGTGCATTCGCAATTCGAGTAGGAAGATCAAGTTCTTCAACAGTTAAACGGAGAACCTCAGCTTTCTCTGGAGAAATCGAGACAGCTTGAGTTGGACGCTCTACTTCAATTGGACTAATAATTTGATTAAATTGTGTAACTAATACTTGAGCAGCTTGAACTACAGCTTCTTTTGGAGTAATGGTTCCATCAACAGTGACATTCATAATTAATTTGTCAAAGTCAGTTCGACGACCTACACGTGTAGATTCAACTTCATACGCAACTCGGATAACCGGTGAGTATAAAGCATCAACTGGAATAAACCCTGCCATACTTTGTTTTCGGTCAGTGGCCATCGAGTATCCGATATCGTATCCAATCATCATTTCAACTTCCAATGAAGATTTTTCATCTAAAGTAGCAAGATGGAGATCTTTATTGACGACTTCAAAACCAGCTTCACATTCTACGTCAGCAGCTGTTACTTCAGTTTTGTCTTTACCTTTTACAGAAATACGACAACGACCTTCATGTTGAAGCTCAGATCGCACACGGATTTGTTTTAAATTCAAAATAAGGTCTACAACATTTTCATTCATACCTTCTAAGGTAGTGAATTGATGATTAACACCTTCGATTTTGACATCTGTAATGGCGTAACCAGCAAGAGAACTGAGCATTACTCGGCGTAATGCATTACCCAAAGTGTGACCATATCCAGCTTCTAATGGTTCTACGGTGAGAACAGCTGAGTTGTTGGTGATTTCACTCTGTGTTACCTGAAAGGTAGATTGTGGCATCATATATTTTTTTCCTTTATGTTTCGCCGCCCTGTTTCTACAGGACTCTGTTGCGAGGATATTTATAAATGTATATTTCTTTAATTAACTACTCTCCGATATCTGATCTCGGTTCTCAGATCTTAACGTGAGTACCATTCAATGATTAATTGTTCATTGATAGCCCCATCAATGTCATCGCGCTCTGGATATTTCAACACTTTTCCAGTGTGATTTTTCACTTCTACCCATTTTACTGTCCCAATTTCTTGTTGCTTCATTGCTTCAGCTACAGCTGGGATTTTAGTTGAGTTAGCAGCTAATTCGATAACATCTTCAATTTTAACTACGTAAGAAGGGATTGATAACTTTTTACCATTCACAGTTACATGACCATGACTCACCAACTGACGAGCAGCAGCTCGAGTAGGAGCATATTTCATTCGATACACTACATTATCCAATCGTCGCTCTAACAAACGTAACATTGCAGTACCGGTAGCTGCAGTAGTACTGGTAGCAATATCATAGGCCTTACGAAGTTGCTTTTCAGTAACACCATAGATAAAGCGAACTTTTTGCTTTTCTTTTAATTGGTTTCCGTAATCTGATAACTTCTTCGCCATTTTTTTACCGTGCATACCAGGGCGAACTCCCAATCGTTTTGCAACCTTCAAAGGGTTACTCTTCAATCCGAGATCTTCACCAATACGGCGAGCGAGTTTATTTTTTGGTCCTGTGTAACGTGACATAAACAGTACATTTCAAATTCGAAATAATAAAATTTCAAATATTAGTGTGTGTATTTTTATAATAAAGTTAGGAACTGTTTTAGTAAGTTAGGAAAAGTTCCCACCACTTACATTTTACATCCTACATCTAGTATTAACCATGTTTGCGTTTTCGAGGACGAGTACCGTTGTGTGGAACTGGAGTCAAATCTGCTAATAAATTGACTTTGATCCCTTGGGCACGGATAACGCGGAGAGCTGCATCGCGTCCTGGGCCTGGTCCTTTAATAAACACATCCATAGTATTCATTCCATGAGCCTTTGCTAACTCAACTGCTTTTTCAACGGTTACAGTAGCTGCATAAGGCGTAGATTTTCGAGATCCTGGAAATCCCATTGCTCCGGTTGAACTCCAACATACGGTATTTCCTTGATCATCAGTGATGTTCACAATCGTATTGTTGAAGGTTGCAGTGACATACATTTTTCCTTTAGGAACGATACGTGTCACTTTTTTGACTGGAGCTTTTTTGTTTTTTTGCATTGCCATACGTTTTTAAAATCTATAATTTAAGTAAATTATTTTTTAGCTGCATCCATTTTGGCTGCAGTCTCTTTGGTCATTGCTCCAACCGTCTTTCGTTTGCCACGACGAGTGCGGGCATTCGTCTTGGTGCGTTGTCCTCGGCTAGGAAGACCATAGACATGACGACCACCACGGTAAGAGTTAATTCTTTTCAAACGTTCAATATTATCGCGGATCATGCGACGTAAAGTACCTTCGACATTCATCTTTTCGATTACTTTTTGTAATCGACTCACTTCGTCTGCAGTTAAATCTTTTGCACGTTTATCACCATCAACATTGGCTTCTCGTAAAATCTGCTCAACATTATGTCGACCAACTCCATAGAGATAGGTCAAAGAGATACGTGTTTTTTTGGTTACTGGTATATCGATACCTGCGATACGTGGCATAAGTTTATTTAAATTTCAAATTCTTAATTATTAATTATCAATATAATTTTTTATTTTTTCTTATTTTTAGACATCGTGCATTTAGTCACCGATATCTGTTATCTAATCCCTAATCCCCAGATGTTAACCTTGTCGTGCTTTATGGCGAGGGTTTTTGCATAAACGACGCAAAACGCCACCGCGCTTAATTAACTTACAATCTTTACATCGTGGTTTAAGTGAACTTTTTACTGTCATATGTGTTTCCAACAATTAACAATTTTGCTGGTTTTCCATTCATCAATTTCCTATTTACCTCAGGAAAGCCAGAGTCATGTTATACACAATAATCTGGATTTTGAAAAGAGGAAATTTGACTGCAACGATTATTTTGCAGATTTAATAATCCTTTTTATCAATTTTGAGTAATATTTTTATTCTTTATTTCAATGATATTTACTGGATTTACTGCTTATTTCACCCGGAAAGTGATCTTTCCTTTGAGTAAATCGTACTTAGTGACATATCCTTGGACGTGATCACCAGGCATCACACGGATGCGATTTAACCGCATTTTACCGGCCAAAGTGAACAGTAAATCTCGACCCACTAACTCAGGCACATCAGATTCTTTAATCTGAACTCTAAACATAGTATTAGGCAAACACTCTGTTACCATACCAAAAATCGCAAACTGATCTTCCTTCAGATTTTGTCTGCGAAGGGTTTGCGCTGGCTGTTGAACTGGTGTAGGTGTGTCTTGATTATTCATGTTGACCAAAATAAAAATATCCTCCTGAGAGGTTCATTTAGTATACCAAATCTTGGCGAAAATCTCAAGTGGCAAGGCTATGCACGACTCTAGTACACTCTCATTCGATTAAAGTGTCAAAATCTCTGGCCCATTGTCAGTTACTAATACAGTGTGTTCGAACATTCCAGATAAACTGTTATCTTCGGTTCGACAGGTCCATCCATCTTTTTCAAAGATAAGGGTTGGGCTACCAACTGAATACATGACTTCAATGGCCAGAGTTTGACCACTTTTTATCTGAATTCGTTTATCGGTAGGATCAGCAACACAGGGAATTGAAGGTTCTTCGTGCAGTTCTTTCCCAACTCCATGACCTGTCAGTTGATACACACAGTGATATCCAGCTGTTTCAATAGCGCGCTGCATTGCATAGCTAATATGCCAAACAGATTTGCCTGGTCGAGCTTGCTGGATCGCATTATCGACAGATCTTTTACCCGCTTCGAGAAATTTAATAATTTGAGGCGTTGGTTCCCCGACATACACCGTTGTTGAGGTATCAGTGTGATAACCTTTGAAAAAAACACCGACATCAATCGTAATCAGATCATTGTCTTGAACGTATTTTTCTTTCCGAGGAATTCCATGACACACTTCTTCATTTTTCATCAAACATGTTGCCCAACTATAGCCTGGAACCCGTTTAAATGACGCCGTAGCACCGGGATAACTGGTAATATAGTCATTGGCGAGTTTTTCAATCTCAATAAAAGAGATTCCAGGTTTCACAGCCATAACAAGCCGTTCTCGAACATCAGCAAGAATCTTGCCGCCTTCTCTCATGGCTTGTATCTTATGTGTGTCTGGCATCAATTATTTTTTGGCTGTTTTGTTTTTTTGCAACGATTTCAGCTCTTTCATGATTTGTTTGAAAATTTTATCGACAGATTGTTCCCCATCAATTTGAACAAGTTTTTTAGCACGTCGATAGTAACTAATGACTGGACGTGTGTGTGTATGGAAGAGCTCGATACGTTTGCGAATCGCTTGTAACGTTTCGTCTTCCCGATCAGATATACGCCCAGCAATTCGCCAAAGTGCTTCTCGATCAGATACATCTAAAAATACTGCGGTATCAATTCCATTTTTAAACTCTTTTGCTTGGGCAACCGTCCGTGGAAATCCATCAAGAATGTATCCTTTTTCATATTCTGGACGAGATAAGTACTCATTGATCACTTTGATCGTCATGTCATCAGGAATCAAAATTCCGGCATTCAATGTTTCTTTGACATATCGTCCCAACTGAGACTTATCTTTGGCCATTTCGCGAAACACGTGGCCTGATGAAAGGTAAGGAATGTTCAAGGCCTCAGACAGCATGTTGCCTTGCGTAGATTTTCCTGCACCTTGAATACCAATCAATACTATTTTCATATAACCCCCAAAAAATGGGTAATTTTTAAATTCGAAATACGAAACTCGAAAATCTTTCATTCCAAATGAAAGCGCTTCGGATCTCGTGATTCAAATCTTTATGCAACCGCTTCCGCCTCAGCCACAGAATTAAGCGAGTTAATTGCGCCCAGCACTAAGTACTCTGTAAAGGCATTTAAATCGTTGCGTGCAACTTCTGCTCCATATACTTCTTCTCTGGCTTCAAACAATCTCATTGCTTGGTTACGAATTGTATTAACAAGTGTCAGTCGAGCATCCAAAAGCATATATGCTTCTTCTGAGATATGCTCTTCATACATTGGTTCATTGTTCTCATCTCTTCCAAGGTAGGTTCGTCTGATCGGTTTCGCTTCCCTCAATAATGGTCGCAAGCTATCCTCCCAAAAAACTTGAAACTCTTGGGAAGTTAATGAAGGCCCTAACAAAGTCAGAATTCTTCCAACCTCGGCCTCTACTTGGCTCTTTATTGCCTCAATAGTTAGTGTTGCTTCTGTCATATGCCTTAAATATATTTTTCGTAATTTTGACCAACTAATTGGGATTCAACTTGTTTGGCTGTTTCGAGTACTACAGACACTACAATCAACATACTGGTTCCACCTAATGCTAATGATCCAATCCCGGTCCATGACTGCATTAAAGAGGGCAACACAGCTACTACACCTAAGAATACTGCTCCAATAAAGGTGATCCGAGTGATAATAAAGTTGAGATGGCGCTGCGTAGGCTTACCTGGTCTGATTCCTGGTACAAAGGCTCCACTTTTCTTGAGTTCTTCTGACAAGTCTTCTGTATTAAAAAAGATCATTGTGGAGAAGAAGGTAAAGGCAAATACAATCAAGAAGTACACAACGTTATAGACAATATTGGTTGGAGAAAACCAAACTTGTAATTGCTGACCCAGGCTTACCAATTGAGCCATATTTGTTTGTGCCAATAAACGACCCACAAATGGTGGGACCAACATGATTGTGACCGAAAAAATAATTGGTAATACCCCGGCTTGGTTAACTTTCAAAGGAAGATGTGTGGTTTGACCACCATACATACGACTACCACGTACCCGTTTCGCATACTGTACGATGACTTTGCGAACAGCTTCATTAATGATCACCATACTCGCAATCACAAAGAGGAACAATAAACCGAAAATGGCTAGTTGAAAATATTGATCAGCAGTCGTGACTGATAGCGCCTGCACCACGGCTAATGGAAAGCGACTAACAATTCCAGCAAAAAGCACCATAGAGATTCCATTCCCAATTCCATACAACGTTACTAATTCTCCTAACCACATCAACATCAAAGCTCCTGCCACCAAAGTTGAAATCATAGCAACCAAGGTTAAGGGATCTGTACTTTGAAGTAAGCCTTGAGAGTTCAGCAACGCCAATACCGAAACTGATTGCACCACAGCTAAGGGGACAGATAAAAACCGAGTATATTGATTAATTTTTTCTCTACCAGCTTCACCTTCTTTAGTCAGAGCTTTCAACGCGGGAAAAACCATCGAACCCAACTGAAAAATAATCGAAGCGGTAATATAGGGATTGATACCAATCGCCATGATGGAAAAATTAGCTAACGTTCCCCCTGAAAAAATATCTAGTACACCTAAAAATTGGTTATTAGCAAAAATAGAACGGAGTTGGTTCACATCAACTGCTGGAACGGGAACATGAGCGAATAGTCGAAAAATGGCAAATATAAGAGCCGTAAATAGGATTTTTTTTCGTAACTCTACATTATTGTAGATTCTACGTAACAGTGCGATGGTGTTCTCCACAAGTGCTCCTTGGGATGTGCTAATGTGTGACAAAAACGGATGTTAATTGTACTGTTTTTTATGCTCTGGCTCAAGCAGAAGATTCTGATTGTTGCCAATAAACTGGAATGGGGCGGCACTTGTGCCGCCCCATATTTATTTCATGTTAAATACTATTTAAACTATACTCTCTTTACTTGACTTCTCCACCTGCTTTTTCAATAGCTTTTCGAGCAGCACCAGAAGTTTTAATTCCTTGAAGAACAATTTTCTTGGTTAAACTTCCAGTTGCGACGACCTTTACCTGAGAAGTTGTTCGAGCAATCATTTTTGCTTCGCGCAATACTTCAACAGTTACCGGTGAGGTGCTGAGTTTTTCTAACTGATCCAAAGTAACAATCTCAACAGTGCTTAATGAATTGAGTCGACCTTTACCACGCAACATTGGCAAGCGTTTGATCAAAGGAAGTTGTCCACCTTCAAACCAAAGTGGAACACTATTACGAGCGTGTTGCCCTTTGGCTCCACGACCAACGGTGTGTCCACCAACTCCAGAACCATAGCCACGTCCCAAACGTTTGGCAGAACGTGCTGTTATTGAAGTGAGTGTGTGTAATTTTGACATAATCTTTTTATTCTATTTATTAAACTTGTTGTTGGTTGTTATCTTTTGGTGGTTTTGTTGTCAAACTTTATTATGTTTTTTACGAACAACCTACTACCAACTACCAATAACTTATTGTCTTACTTCTTTTCTACTTTAGGAGCTGCTTTCTTTTCAGCTTTAGGCTTGGCAACTCGTGGGGTAGCAGCTGTCTTTGCTTTTGCTTCTTCGGCTGATGCTTTGGCTTTGGCTTTTTCTTCTTCTGCTAATGCTTGTTCCTTTAATTTTTCTTCTTTTTCTACATCGGCGATTGAGCGAAGTTTAAGACCTTTGACTTCAACAATTTGCTGAATTTGTTTTAAGGCTGCAAATGTTGCGTATACACTAGAAGCTTGGTTTTCTGAGCCTGCAATTTTACTTGAAATATCTCGAATACCAGCTGCTTCTACTACAGCACGAACTGGGCCACCAGCGATAACTCCAGAGCCTCGAGGTGCGGGCTTCAACATCACAACCCCAGCTCCATGTTTCACATCAACTCGAAATGGGATAGTGGTACCATCCATAGGCACTAAAATCATTTTTTTCTTGGCTTTTTTAATGCCTTTACGAATCGCACCTACAACATCAGCTGCTTTGCCTAATCCGACACCAACACGACCTTTACGATCTCCAACAACTACTAAAGTTGAGAAACCCATTTTGTTTCCACCTTTTGTTTTTTTGGAAACACGGGAAACTTGAATAACTTTCTCTTCAAATTCTTTTTCTTCGTGCATTTGATGTGAGTTCATTGGCTTTGACATAAATTAATTCCTTAGAGTTGGATTCCTTTTTCGCGTAAAATTTCTGCAATCATTTTGACTCGACCATGATAGCGGTATGAACCACGATCGAATACGGCTTTGTCAATTTTGGCTTTTTTCATCAATTCGACAAGCTGCTCTGTAACTACACGAGTAACTTCAGCTTTTTTCATGTCTTTACTTGATTTTTTGATTGCTTCTTGCAAATCGTTGACTGCTAGTACTGTTTTACCTGCTACGTCATTAATCAACTGCAAATAAATGTGTTGATTAGAACGAAACACAGTTAAACGAGGTCGTTCAGCCGAACCTTGCAATTTACGACGAACACGGATTTGGCGTCGTTGGGCGAGTGATTTATTGTGTTTGACTTTCATAGGTATGTAATCTCTGATTCTTAAATGTTATTTTGCAGCAGTTTTTCCAGCTTTGCGTCGGACAACCTCGTCTCGATAACGAATACCTTTACCTTGGTAAGGTTCAGGTGGTCGAACACCTCGAATTTCTGCAGCAACTTGTCCAACTTGTTGTTTATTGATGCCAGAAACGTGAATAATGTTATTACCTTCAATATCTAAAGTAATACCTTGTTGTGCTCCATATTCAACAGTATGAGAGTATCCTACTGCCAAACTGAGGCCTTGTCCTTTTTTCTGAACACGGTATCCGGTTCCAACTAACTCTAAAGTTTTTTGATATCCTTTAGTAACACCAATAATCATATTGTTCACTAAACTGCGCACTAAACCATGAAACGCTTTGGTTTGTCGCTCATCATCTGCACGAGCAACAATCACTTTATCATTTTCTACTTCAACACTGATTCCTTGTTTTAAGGTATCTTTTAATTCACCTTTAGGACCTTTTACAGTAATTTCTTGACCGTTTACACTAACAGTAACTCCTGCTGGTAAACTAACTGGTTTTTTTCCGATTCTAGACATGTGTGTTTTTCCTTAATTCAACATTATGTTGATAGTCAGGACATTATATAAATTATTATTCTTTTATTATGTACTAATCCCCGATATCTAATCCCAAATCTCTCATTTCTTTTACCAAATGGTACACAATACTTCTCCACCTACTCCTGCTTTACGAGCTTCTTTTTCTGTCATTACACCTTTGTTCGTTGAAACAATCACAATTCCATATCCACCTAATGAACGTGGTAACTTGGCTGAAGTACTGTACACACGTCGCCCTGGTTTAGAGTTTCGTAATACATCAGTAACAGCAGGCATTTTTCCGACGTAACGAAGTGTAAGCACAATCGTTTTTTGTGGTTTTGTGTCTTCAATCTTTACATCAGACACATATTGCTCAGCTTGTAAAATATTCGCAATTGCTTCTTTCAGCTTTGAATGAGGCACTTCGACATTAGCTTTACGAGCTAAGTAACCATTTTTTATTCGGATAATCATGTCTGCGATTGGATCAGTCATACGTTCATTATATGTTTCAAGTTATTAAGTTTTTTTATATATATTATTTACTGGCCTTTGTAACACCAGGTAATTCACCTTTAACCGCTAATTCACGAAAACAGATACGGCATAACCCAAACATACGGATATATGCTTTTGGTCTTCCGCACAACTGACAGCGATTGACGCCACGAGTTGAGTGGTTTTTTAATCT
>CAZULU010000001.1:6208-21135 GCA_964621585.1 uncultured Pseudomonadales bacterium | reverse complement strand
TTCTTTTTCAAATGGCATTCCTAATAATTCGAGCAGTCGCAGTGATTCTTCTTTACTGTTAGTTGAAGTCACTACGGTTATTTGAAGGCCACGTACTTTGTCAATTTTGTCGTAATCAATTTCTGGGAAAATAATCTGTTCACGAATTCCCAAGTTATAGTTTCCACTTTGATCACTGGTTTTTGGCACTCCTTGGAAGTCTTTCATACGTGGTAAGACGATACCAATAAGTTTATCCAGGAATTCCCACATGTATTCGCCACGCAGTGTGACCATCAATCCAAGTGGTTCACCTTTACGAATTTTAAAACCTGCTTCAGATTTACGGGCAACTGTAATTTTGGGTTTGCGACCAGTAATCACTTTTAGTTGCTCTTCAACGTTTTTGAGGGCAGCATCTTTATTCTGCTCTTCACTCACACGTGTACTCACTACGATTTTCTCGAGTTTAGCAACTGAATGAATATTCTCATGACCAAACTCTTTTTTGAGAGCTGCAGCCACTTTATCTTGGTAGGTTTGTTGTAAGCGATTCATAACGGTTAATTCTAAAAAATCAAAAAACAAAATAATGTTAAACCCTTGAATTAAGCAATAGCTTTGCCGGTCTTTTTAAAGACTCGGCTTTTTGTGCCATCTTTATTCACTACATAACCAACTCTGTCAACAGCCTTGGTATCAGGATTAAAGATTGCAATATTTGCAGTTGGTAAAGGACGTTCTCGTCGAATGCGTTCACCAGCTCGACCTTGCATTGGCTTGATGTGTTTGACGTATAAGTTAACGCCTTCCACAACAACTTTATTTTCCTGAGGTAATACTTTGACAATCTTGCCTTGTTTACCTTTATCTTTTCCGCTGGTTACGAGGACTATGTCCCCAACTTTGAATTTCATATACGTTTTACTGTTTTAATGTTTATAAAACTTCTGGTGCTAAACTGGCAATTTTAGAAAAACCAGCTTGTCGAACCTCGCGAGCGATAGGTCCGAAAATACGAGTTCCAACTGGATTTGGATTTGTACGAGACTCAATAATAACTGCCGCATTATCATCAAAACGGATATAACTTCCGTCTTCTCTGCGGTATTCTTTTCGAGTACGCACAATAACAGCTTTCACCATCTGTCCTTTTTTGACAGTTCCTTGTGCATCAGCAGCTGTGACAGAGGCTGTCACCACGTCTCCGATATATCCGTAGACGCGTTTAGAACCGCCATGAACTTGGATGACGCGAATACGCTTTGCGCCACTGTTATCAGCCAGTTGTAAAATAGATCGTAATTGTATCATAGTTTTCGCCGTTTTGTATTAGATATCTTGAGTAAACTTATTGATTCACTTTCTCAACAACTTTGAAATGTTTTGTCTTACTCAATGGTCGAGTTTCCTCTATCACCACAGCATCTCCCACTTCAAGTGCAATGTTTTCTACATGCGCTGGGTAGTTTTTGGTTCGAGACACCACTTTTTTGTATAAAGGGTGTTTCCAATTTCGACTAACTTGAACAACAACGGTGTTATTCATTTTGTTTGAGATGACTGTGCCTGTAAGTTGTTTCATACCGTTTTTATATTCCTTTGTTATTGAGCTTGTGCACCCAATTCCTTTTCTTTCAAAATGGTGAGCACAACTGCAATATCTTTACGCATCATTTTTAAACTAGCAGTATTTGCTAATTTTCGTGCAGCGTTACTCATTGAAGCTAATGCAAATTCTTTTTGTAAATCTGCAAGCTTTGCGTTCAATTCTTCAACGCTCAATTGATGCAGTGCTTGTATATCATTTTTTTTCATAAGTTGTGTTTACGCTTCTTTTGTTACAAATTTGGTTTTAACAGGAAACTTGTGTCCTGCTTTTCGGAAAGCTTCTTTAGCAACTTCCAAGGAAACACCTTGAAGTTCAAACATCACTTTTCCTGGTTTTACAACAGCTACGTATTGATCGATTTCCCCTTTACCAGAACCCATTTTAGATCCTGCACCTTTTTTGGTAATTGGTTTATCTGGGAAAATACGAATCCAGAGTTTTCCAACACGTTTGGTGTGGTGGGTAATGGTCTTACGAGCTGATTCAATTTGGCGCGCTGTCACCCAAGAAGGCTCAAGAGCTTGAATACCGTAATCACCAAAATCCACAGAATTACCACGGTTAGCAACACCTCTTCGATTTCCTCGAAACTGCTTGCGATATTTGGCTTTCTTTGGCTGTAACATATGTTTTTAAATTTCAATGTTATTTAGTAAATTCACCTTTATAGATCCATACTTTGATTCCAACATATCCAGATTTGGTCGCTGCTGGAGCTTCAAAGTAGTCAATATTAGCACGCAAGGTTTGAGTAGGAACTGTCCCTTGGGCATATTTCTCAGCTCGTCCAATTTCTGCTCCTCCGATACGACCGGAAAGAGCTATTTTAACACCTTTTGCACCAGCTGACATCACCTTATCCATCGCTTGCAAAACTGCTCTACGATGTGGATAGCGCTTTGCTAACTGATCAGCAATTCTTTCCACAACTAACTTTGCACTCAAATCAGCATCTTTCACTTCTTCAACTCGAATTTCAACTTTCACACGTGGGTCAGCTTTGAGTTCTTTTAGCACTGATTCCACGTCTTTTTTAACTTGCTCTAAGTTTGAGCCACCACGACCAATTACAACACCGGGGCGAGAAACATGTAGCGTTATCTTCAACGTGGTAAGAGATCGTTCAATCTCAATTTCAACTACTCCAGCACCCTTCAGTTTCTTTTCTAAGTGCTTGCGAAGTTTGAAGTCAGATAATACATGTTTCTGATAACCTGCTTTATCAGAGTACCACATGGAGCTCCAGTTGATGAAGCTACCTAGGCGAAAGCCGGTTGGATTTACTTTTTGTCCCATAATTGCGTTTAAGTTTCAAATACTAAATTATAAGTTCCAATAATTATTTATCAGTTTTTTTGGTTTCTTTTTTTGCAGCTACCGTTTTTTTCGCTTTTGGTTTTGCTGCTTTTTTCTCAACTTTTTCCACTTGTGCTTCTTCGACTACTGTTGGAGCTACTGCTTTTTCAGCTTTTGCAGCAACCGGAGCTTCAACATTCTTTGCTTCTAAGGTGATACGTACATGACAAGTTTTTTTGATAATGTTATGTGCGCGACCACGACTGACAGCTCGAAATCTCTTGTATTGTGGACCTTCATTGACAATCACTTCTTTGATCACTAAATCTTCAACCTTGAGTCCATGGTTTTTGGTTGCGTTCGCAACCGCTTGATGGAGTACTTTCAGCACTACCACAGATCCTTTTTGGTCCATTAAACCAAGCTGGTCAATTGCTTTAGGAATAGTAAGCTTACGAATAGCGTCAGCCACTAATCTCACTTTGCGTGGACTTTGTCTAGAATTTCGTTGTTCTGCTTTAATTAACATATTTTTTATTTTCAATTACTATTTGTAACTTGCCACAAGTAAAGTGTTACAAGTGACAAAAATGTCTTTAAGTTTTAGAAAGTACGCGTTTGACCATCTTACCGTGACCACGATAGGTTCGAGTTGGAGCAAATTCTCCCAATTTGTGACCTACCATAGCTTCGTTCACGAACACTTCGACAAAATTTTTGCCTTGGTGCACCATGAATGTGTGACCGACATAGTCCGGAGAGATGACTGACTCTCGTGACCATGTTTTGATCGGAGATTTTTCACCTGTTGCTTTTTGAGCCATCACTTTTTTTAAAAGTTTTGGATCGATATATGGTCCCTTTTTTAGACTTCGTGACATAATGTTTTTAATTCCAAATAATTAATTTCCGTTTTTCAAATATTCTTTATTTCTTTGCTCGTCGATCTTGAACGATGAATTTATTACTGTATTTACTCTTCTTACGAGTCTTCTTACCAAGAGCTGGTTTACCCCAAGGTGTCTTTGGATGTTTCAAACCAACACCACTGCGTCCTTCTCCACCTCCGTGTGGGTGAGATCCTGGATGTTGTGCAGTACCACGAACAGTTGGACGAATACCAAGTAATCGTTTGCGACCGGCTTTTCCTAAGTTGCGGTTTTTCCAGTCCACATTTCCAACTTGTCCAATAGTTGCTAAACAAGTAACACTTACTAAGCGTAATTCGCGAGAAGGAAGTTGAATTGTTACAAACTTACCTTCTTTTGATTGAATAAGGGCAGCTGTACCAGCTCCACGTACTAATTGAGCACCTTTACCTTGGCGAATCTCAATATTGTGAATAGGCATTCCCACTGGGATTTTACCTAATGGTAAAGCATTCCCTGTTTTAATTTCTGCTTCTTCTCCACTCATTAATGTGTCATCCACTTTGAGACCCATTGGAGCAACAATATAACTCTTTTCTCCATCTGCATAATACAGTAAGGCAATATTAGCTGATCGCATTGGATCGTACTCAATACTCTTTACAACGGCTGGAATGCCAAATTTATTGCGTTTCCAATCAATAACACGAAGCTTTCGCTTTACACCACCACCACGATGTCTCACTGTGATTTTTCCAGTATTGTTCTTACCTTGGCGTTTGTAGGTGCCTTTCATCAAGAGAGACTTTACTGGACCTTCTTTAGAAAGCTCAGGATTGATTAAGTCTACTCGATTGCGACGTCCTGGTGTAGTTGGTGTTGCTTTACGTAACATATGTATTTCGAATTAAGTTGTAGGATTTGGTTCTCAGTGCGTGTAGAACATTCCTATTTATAATTTATTATGTACCTTTACTCTTCTCGCAAAATGTCAAAAAGATCAATTTTGTGTCCTTCTTTGAGCATAACGAAGGCTTTCTTTTTTGGCGTACTAGCCATAGGTGTTCTCCGTCGACCTGTACGCTTGATCTTCACTGGTTGCATAACTGTGCGAACAGTTTGCACTTCTACATTAAAGAGTTTTTCAATTTCGTGTTTGATTTGATTCTTGTGAGCCAAGGCATCTACTTCAAACAAGTAAATATTTTCTTTTTGCACTTGTAACAGTGATTTTTCAGTAATGATTGGTTTTCGAATGATGAGTTGTGACATAAGTGATTACATTCCAAGTTCCAAATTATTCTTTCACTTCTTTTTTAGCGGTTTTTTTAACTGCTTTCTTTGGCTTCACTTCTTCTGTGACTTCACTCACTTCTTCATTTTTGGTAGCTACTACTGCTTCTCCCAATAATCTTGCTTCAATCGCTTTCACAGCATCTTTATTCAAGATAATTTTTTCAGCCAATAACACTTCATGAATGTTTAAACGGTGTGCACTACTAATTAACACATTTTCTAGGTTATTAGTACTGCGAATCAAGTTTTCTTCTGCTTTATCTACTACAACCAGTACTCGACTGTTTACAGGCACTAATTTACTTAAATATGCAACAACATCTTTGGTCTTTGGTTTTACACCCTCTAACACGGTTGTCACTAAAATATTGTCAATTTGTGCAGACAATGCAGACATCAACGCTTTACGCTTCATTTGTTTTGATAATTTCAATGTCCAATCAGTTGTACCAGCTGGTCCGTGCGCTACTCCACCACCCACAAAGATGTTGGGAGTACGTGCTCCATGACGAGCATTACCGGTACCTTTTTGTTTGAACCATTTTTTCTTGGTTCGGTTGATTTCAGCACGAGTTTTTACTTTACTTGTTCCTTGTCGCTGATTAGACAAGTACACTCGAACTGCTTGTGCCATTAATGGTGCATTTACTTTTGCAGCAAATACTTCATCACTAACAGTAATTGTTGTATTTTTGCCAGTTGTGTTGATGACGTTGAGTTTCATAGTGTGTATATTTCAATTTCCAAATAAAAAGGAGCTTATTCAGCACTCTCAGTAGCTCCTTCGGTTTGTTCTGTTGATTCAACTTCAGTTGGTTGTTCAGCAACGATACTTTCACTCACTTTTGGGGCGACACTTGCATCAAACCCTTCAAATTCTTTAAAACCAACCACTGTTAAGCGAACAATACTGTTAAAGTGTCCAGGGATTGGACCATTTAACCAAACTTCACCAGTTTGTGAATCAAGATGCACTACAGTTAAGTTCTTGACTGTCAAGTTGTCTACACCATAGTGTCCAGCCATTTTCTTCCCTTTGAATACACGTCCTGGAGTTGTACGTTGACCGATAGCACCCACTGCACGAGCCCGGTCAGATTGACCATGAGTTTTTTGTTGACCGTGGAAACCATGACGCTTCATAGCCCCAGCAAACCCACGACCTTTGGTAACCCCTTGCACATTTACAATATCGCCGACTTTTAGCACTTGGTTTGCAGAAACTTTGTCACCAACTTTAGTTTCATTAGCTGCATCAACTTTGACTTCGCGAATTTGTCGAGCACCTAATGAAAAACCGCTCTTCTCTAAAATACTGCGGAGCGGTTTGGTCATGTTCTTCAGTTTTTTGGTACCGTAGCCAATTTGCAAAGCAATGTAGCCATCCTTTTCAACTTCTTTTTTACCCATCACAAGATTGTCTTGGATAAGAAGCTTAGAGACAGGCAAACGGCGACCGGATTTAGTCCAAGTCTGACCCATTGAAACTTTAGTAGCAAAAATCTGATTCATCATAGTTTTCCACAAAGCGGCTGACTACGTTGGCTAGTCCTTGGACTGTGGATCTATGTTCGCGTCAGAAATACGCAGAGAAGATCTGTGTCGAAGTGCTAGCGCATACGTATATGTTTCTTGGAGAAACAATTTTGCGCGCTCCACATGTTTAATTACAATTTTAAATTATTTTTCCTCTTCCAAATTTTTTGGAATATGGCTTTGATATTTGGAACTCATCCAAATTACATTTTGATTTGAATTCCAACCCCAGCTGGAAGTTCAAGGTGCATTAGGGCATCAATGGTTTTACTGGTTGGGTTAACGATTTCAACCAAACGCTTGTGCGTAATGATTTGATAATGCTCTTGAGAGTTTTTATCAGTGTGAGGTGATGCGACCACAGTGATTTCTTTGCGTCTGTTAGGCAAAGGCACTGGACCGATAACATCTGCTCCTGTTGATAATGCTGTCTCAACAATTTTCTTACTTGCTTCATCAATTACTCGATGATCAAATGACTTGAGACGAACTCTAATCTTATTCTGGGTTTGTTTATCGTTTGCCATGGTTTGTTAAGGTTTTATTAATCTTGTATTTTGAGATAAGGCGTGATTATACGCAGCATTGCTGCAGATGTAAACACCATTTCTTTCTCAAGTTCATTTCGATGAAGATTTGAACAGGTTTTAGATTGTACCAGAGGTTATCTCAGAATTCAAGGGGAAACTGTTACTTGTTTCTTACAAATTCAACTTCCTATTTTCACGTATTTCACAACCGAAAAGTACTATCCGAAAGAATCAGTGATGGTCGAGCATTACTCGATGTGAGATTCAACTCATAGATATCGTTTTTTTCTGGTCTATTCAAGGATTCAAGTGGCCAAACATGATGAAGATAAAATAATTTCTTATGGTCTGAGGAAAGTTGGACACTATACAGCCCTTCATCAACTGTCTTTTGAGTGTGTAATTTCGTGAGTTGTCCAGAAGAAAGATCCAGTTTCACCACTGATGAAAACTCATCATAGAGTGGTACCTCATTCATTACTTCACCAGTTGCTTTTTGTTCAATCAGCACCCCATACAACACTTGAGAATCTCTAGAAAATACCGCGTCGTGAGGGTAAAGAGCTCCGTTTATTTTGATGGTATTAGACCTACTTACACCAGAAACATCTGTGAAATAATACGTCGAGATCATCTGTTCTCCCGAGGCGTATTCATATCCCAGGAGCTGATCATCTGAGATCCAGTCAACTATTAGATTACCTCCACCATTGCCGGAAGTTAGTGGTAAGTTTGTCATTTGTCGATCAGTGAGATCAAAAACTGCAGGAGTAGACCATTCCCAATAACCTTTATTCACAAGAATCTTTTGATTATCAGGGGAAAATTTTAACCCACTATAAGCAAATACCAGTTCATTAAGGTTATAAGCTTGTACAGGAGCATAAAAAACTCGCTCATTCGCCGCCGTCAAGATATTATAGAGATATATAGAATCACTTGTGGAATAAGCAATCAGTGTTCCATCATCAGATATGTTTACATCTCTAATCTGATTAGTATATTCTGTGTCAATTCTAGATTGTGGTTCAAAAGCAAAGATTTCTTTGTTTTGATTTGTTTCCAAATCATAGAAAAATACTTTCACAGGCTCAAACAGCTCATACCCAGAATCTAATACTTTTTTTCGTCCTTGAATATACGCCAACTTGGAATGATCTTTGGAAAATATATATTGATTAACACTATTACCAGATGTGGTTATTTGCAGTTTTGATCCATCTTTTTTAAACACATAGACTTCCCTGTCTTTCAAAAAAGCCGTTTCAACATCCATTTCAGTTACTATTGAAGTTGCTGATGTTTCTTCACTCTGAGGGTTCTCCATGGGACTATTACTCACAGACAAATCACGTACTGTTAGATATACAAATACTCCTCCCAAGAGGAGTAATAGGATAAATTGCCCAATTACGATCTTCATTAATAAAGTATTCTTTTTCGAAGTCTGTTGTGTAGTTTCATCAAGTGGAGATGGTGAAGAAATTGAGTTGAGTTCGGAGATAGAGTTATCCATATCACTATTCTACACGGATAAGGTTTCAGCAACAACCAAAAACCCCGCCCTGCCTACCGGCAGGCAGGCTTGTGAGCGGGGTTTTGTTGCTTTTTCAAAAGTCTGAAAAATTATTTCAAAACTTTGGTGATAGCACCTGCACCGATGGTGTGTCCACCTTCTCGGATAGCAAAGCGCAAACCTTCTTCCAAAGCGACTGGAACGATGAGTTTCACAATCATCTTGGCGTTATCACCAGGCATAGTCATTTCTACACCTTCTGGGAGAGCAATCTCACCAGTCACGTCAGTGGTTCGGATGTAGAATTGTGGGCGGTAGCCAGTAAAGAATGGCTTGTGTCGTCCACCTTCTTCTTTGGTTAAGATATAAACTTCAGCTTCGAATTCAGTGTGGGGGGTAGCAGAAGCTGGCTTAGCCAAAACTTGTCCACGCTCCACAGCTTCTTTATCAATACCACGAAGCAAGATACCTACGTTGTCTCCAGCTTGACCTTCATCAAGTTGTTTTCGGAACATTTCAACACCGGTAACAGTACTCTTTTGAGCTGCTTTCATACCGACAATTTCAATTTCCTCACCAACTTTGATGCGTCCGCGTTCGACACGACCAGTGACCACAGTTCCACGTCCTTTGATTGAGAAGACGTCTTCAACTGGCATCAAGAATGGTTTGTCAGTTTCACGAACTGGATCTGGGATGTAATCATCAACAGTAGTCATAAGTTCCATGACACTGTCCATGTATTTTTCATCACCTTCAAGGGCTTTCAAACCAGAAGTGCGGATAACTGGAGTGTTGTCTCCATCGAAACCGTACTTGGTTAAGAGTTCACGAACTTCCATTTCCACTAAGTCCAAGAGCTCTGGATCGTCAACCATGTCAACTTTGTTCAACGCAACAACTAAACGAGGAACGTTCACTTGTTTTGCCAACAAGATGTGTTCTCGAGTTTGTGGCATTGGACCGTCAGTAGCTGCAACGACTAAGATAGCACCGTCCATTTGCGCGGCACCAGTGATCATGTTCTTGATGTAGTCAGCGTGACCTGGAGCGTCGATGTGAGCATAGTGACGCTTTTCGGTTTCGTACTCAATGTGAGAAATGTTAATGGTAACACCACGAGCAGCTTCTTCTGGAGCATTATCAATGTCCAAGTAGCCTTTTGGTTGGTTGGTGTCAGATGGCAATCGCTTAGATAAAGTGGTAGCGATTGCAGCAGTCAAAGTGGTTTTTCCGTGGTCAACGTGACCGATGGTTCCAATATTGACGTGTGGCTTTGTTCTTTGGAATGTTGCCATAGCTTGGTCTCCTTAATTATTAAAGTTTCTAGTTTGTATTGACTAGTATCTTACGTATGTAATTTCTAATAGATTGAACCTCTTATTGTACAAGATTTTTGCGCAAGGTCTAGAGAAAAAGTCAAACCTCAGGATTAGTTTCCCTTGGCTTTGCCTCGCTCTTCAATAATCTTGTTGGTTATACTGGTTGGCACCTCGTCGTAATGACTTGGTAACATGACTGAGGAAGCACGACCTTGGGTCATACCTCGCAAAATTGTAACATAGCCTTGCATTTCAGCCAATGGAACAAGTGCGGTAATAATCACTACATTTCCACGATTACCCGTACCTTGGATTTGAGCGCGACGTGAACTTAAGTCTCCAATCACATCTCCCATGAATTGCTCTGGAGTGGTAACTTCGACTTTCATGATCGGCTCAAGCAAGACTAAGTCTGCATCTTTGACACCTTGTTGAAGGGCAAATGATCCAGCCATCTTAAAGGCAATTTCACTCGAGTCAACTTCGTGGTAACTTCCATCAAACACAGCAACAGCCATATCAACTAATGGATACCCTGCCAACACACCACGTTCCATTGCTTCCTCAACACCCTTTTGGATAGGAGTGATAAATTCTTTTGGAATGACACCACCTTTAATTTCATTGAGGAATTCAAATCCTGTTCCACGATCCTTTGGCTCAACACGTAACCAACAGTGACCATACTGTCCTCGTCCACCTGATTGTTTGATGTATTTACCTTCTGCCTCGGCAGCACGTTTGATGGTTTCACGGTAGGCAACTTGTGGTTTACCAACATTTGCTTCTACTTTAAATTCACGCTTCATACGATCCACCAAGATCTCTAAGTGTAACTCACCCATACCACCGATGATGGTTTGGCCAGTTTCATGATCAACAGTGATCTTAAAGGTGGGATCTTCTTCAGAAAGCTTAGATAACGCTAAGCCCATCTTTTCTTGGTCAGATTTAGTTTTAGGTTCAATTGCTAAAGAAATCACAGGTTCTGCAAATGAGATACCTTCTAACACAATTGGAGCGGACTCATCAGACAGTGTGTCTCCTGTTTTGGTAGACTTCAAACCGACAATGGCTACAATTTCTCCAGCTTCCGCAGATTGGATTTCTTCACGTTTGTTGGCATGCATCAGTAACAAACGACCAACACGTTCTTTTTCTCGTTGGGTGGAGTTGTAGGTATAAGAACCTGCAGTTAACCGACCTGAGTAGACGCGAACGTACGTTAATTTACCTACGTGTGGATCTGTTTGGATTTTAAAGGCCAATCCAGAAAACTTTTCTTCAGGAACGAGTTTTCGCTCAGTTTCTTCGCCCGTTTTAGCATCAGTACCTTTGACGACATTAATATCCATTGGAGATGGCAAGTACTCAACAACAGCATCCAACAAAGGCTGCACACCTGTGTTCTTGAGTGAAGAACCTGCATAGACTGGAACTAATTGGTAAGAGATAACAGCTTTACGCAACGCTGCCTTGAGATCGTTGACAGCAATTTCTTCTTCATTGAAGAATTTTTCCATGATTACATCATCGGTAGCAGCAATTAACTCAACTAATTCTGCACGACGCATCTTGGCTTCTTCGAGTAAATCTTCTGGGATTTCTTTCACTTCTGGTTCAGTATCGGCTGCATTATCTTTCCAATAGAGAGCTTTCATGGTCAACAAGTCGACCACACCACGAAATTGATTTTCGGCACCCATGGGCAAGACCATCACCGCTGGAGTCACACCAAATTTATCACGAATATCCTGAACTGTCGCAAAAAAGTCTGCACCGAGTTTGTCCATTTTGTTTACAAAACAAACACGAGGGACGTTATACTTGTCAGCTTGACGCCACACAGTTTCAGATTGTGATTGAACACCTTCTGATGCATCAAGAACAGTCACTCCTCCATCCAGTACACGCAATGAACGCTCTACTTCAGCAGTAAAGTCCACGTGACCAGGAGTATCAATAATGTTGAAGCGATACTGTTCTTTAGGAAGATGGGACTCAAAGTGAGGTGTCCAAAAACAAGTGGTTGCAGCAGATACTATGGTAATACCACGCTCTTGCTCTTGTGCCATCCAGTCCATGGTGGCAGCACCTTCATGAACTTCACCTATTTTGTAGTTACGACCAGTGAAATATAAAATACGTTCTGAAGTGGTTGTTTTACCAGCGTCAATGTGCGCAATAATACCAATATTGCGAATTCTATTCAGCGGGATCTTGACCGCGTCGTCATGGGTAGACATAAAAGCCCTTAAAACGTCATCCTGACCTCGACTATACGTCAAGCCTTTCAGGATCTAAGTGTTAAATTGTAAATTCTCATTCAAAAGAAACGGCCTGCAAACACAGGGATTTCAAAATTGTAGCATAGACGTGGATGTTTGTTGTGTGTTTAAACGTCAACTTACATCTTACATCATACTTCTTACATCCATTTACCATCTGAAATGTGCAAACGCACGGTTCGCTTCAGCCATACGATGCGCAGTGTTACGTTTTTCGATTGCTCCACCTTGCTCATTCAACGCATCCATCATCTCAGCAACTAACTTTTCAGCATAACTATGATGTGCAGAATTGGATCGAGCACGAGCAGATTCAATAATCCAACGAATGGCGAGAGAAGAACCACGTCGACCTTTGACAGGCATCGGCACTTGGTAGGCTGCTCCACCCACGCGTCGGGAACGCACTTCCATTTGAGGTGTTACTTTTTTAATGACATCTTCAAATATTTCAAGTGCTTTACGGTTGAGTTTTTTCTCGAGGATCTCTAATGCCAAGTATACTTGACGTTGAGCAACACTCTTTTTTCCGTCATACATTGAACGATTGATAAGTTTAGCAACCCGAGTTGATTTGTATTTTTCATCAGGTTGTGTTTGTCTGGTTTTTGCTGTTTTAGCTCGCATAGGTGTTTATAAATTCTTAATTGTTAAATAATCAAATATGAATGGTATTAACTCTTTTTCACTCCATATTTACTTCGACTGGTTTTGCGTCCAACGACACCAGCACAGTCATATTTTCCACGAATAATATGGTATTTCACACCTGGTAAGTCTTTCACGCGACCACCACGAACCATAACTACAGAGTGTTCTGCTAAGTTGTGACCTTCACCTTGAATATACGCAGTTACTTCAACACGATTGGACAAACGAACACGAGCCACTTTACGCAACGCAGAGTTCGGTTTTTTTGGAGTCATAGTTTTGACTACAGTACACACACCACGTTTTTGTGGATTGGTTGTGTTGGTGGTTTGACGAGTTAATGTGTTGTAACTCTTACGAAGTGCAGCCGCTTTCACCTTTGCGATTTTACTCTTACGTCCACCTTTACGGATCAATTGATTGATTGTTGGCATAATACGCCTTCCTTATATTGTCATCCTGAAATTGCTTTCAGAGTTTGAATGTCTGTTTATTAATATATACAAAAAAACGTCCTACAACGGACGTGTATCTTCCTAAAGCCTCATAAGAAGAAACTGTCCTTGTATTACTGCCTGGTTAGGCTGTGTCGTCTTTAGACGATCTGCTTCACACAAGTGAGTTTGAATTGTATCACGAAAATCGTGAAATACAAATCATCGTTTGAGGGCGGCGCTCAGCGCCGCCCTCAAGCTTATTACTAGCTATTAATTATCAATATCTTACCCATTCATGTATTCGATACTGGCACGCTCTTCATTTGTTGGGATCAAGCGACCAATAATGACGTTTTCCTTCAAACCAACGAGTGGGTCTTCTGCTCCACTGGAAGCTGCGTCTGCCAACACTGAAGTGGTGTGTTGGAAGGAAGCAGCAGACAACCATGAGTCGGTGTAAAGTGAGACTCGAGAAATTCCGCCAATCATCACTTGAGCAGTTGCTGGTTCTCCACCTTCTGCCAAAATTTGTTGGTTGATCTCACGAAGTTTGATACGATCGATGATTTCTCCAGACAACAAGTGAGTATCACCGTTGTTTTCGATACGTACTTTATCACTCATACGTCGGATAATCACTTCAAAGTGCTTATCGTTGATCGAGATACCTTGGGATTCATACACTTTTTGAATCTCTTTGAGCAAGTAATCTTGAGCTGCTCGAAGTCCTCGAAGTGTTAAGACTTCTTTGACATCCAACGCACCTTCGACCAATTGAGCACCGGCATGAATCAAATCACCTTCTTTGACCAAGAGCTGGGCACCCATTGGCACTTGATATTCTCGTTCTTCAACTGGTTTTGAAGTACTGGTAACACGGATAATGTATCCAGCTCCATTATCCTCGATTGAAACCTGACCTGAGATATCTGACATTGGTGCTTGGGCTTTGGGAATACGAGCCTCAAACAGTTCTTCAACACGTGGTAAACCTTGAGTCACGTCGAGACCGACGATACCTCCAGAGTGTTTGACACGCATCGTAAGCTGAGTACCAGGTTCTCCGATAGATTGAGCTGCTACTACACCAGCTGGCAAGCCGAGCTCAACTACTTTTTTGTTAGAGAAGTCCCAACCATAACACTTACTACACAAACCAGCTGGGGCCTCACAAGTTAATGGAGAGCGTACCCAAACAGATTTGGCATCTGAGGCCATAATCTTTTTGACTTCGTCTTCTTCAATCAAAGCACCAGCAGTTACGAGTACGTTTCCTTGAGAGTCAACGACATCTTTGAGTGCAAAGCGACCAGTAATACGATCAGCATAGGTTTTTTCTCGAGAAGTTTCTCTCACCATTTCCCGACCTTCTTCAGTTCCACAGTCCTGCATGCGGATAATCATGTCATGTGCTACGTCTACTAAACGACGAGTCAAGTATCCAGCATCAGCTGTTTTCAACGCTGAGTCAGTCAACCCTTTTCGAGATCCACGAGCTGAGGTCACGTACTCAAAGATTGTCAAACCTTCACGGAAGTTGGATTTAGTTGGCATTTCCACGATCTTTCCAAGTGGGTCCACAACCAATCCACGCA
>CAZULU010000001.1:5040-6198 GCA_964621585.1 uncultured Pseudomonadales bacterium | reverse complement strand
CAACTGTTTGACCTGATCTTTAGAAGCACGAGTACCTCCAGAGTTAATCATGATTTTGACCGCATTCTCCTCAGAGTAACTTTCCCAGGTTTTTTCAGCCACAGTATCAGTGGTTTCCATCCAGACTTCAAACATCAAACGTCGCTTTTCGTCTTCGGTGATTAAACCTTGGTTGTAATTATCTTGGACAACTTCTGCACGTTTGTTGGCACTTTCGATGATGCTATCTTTCTCCGGAATCATCTTACAGTCAGTCACGGACACCGATAGTCCTGAGAATGTTGCTGCTTCGAAGCCCATATCTTTGATGGCGTCAATTAAGCGTGCTGTATCAGCAGAACCTTCATGCTTAATGGAAACTGTAATCAATTCTTTGATTTTGCCTGCATTCACCGCATCGTTAAGATAGCGCATGTATTCAGGTAAAATTTCATTAAAGAGAATTCGACCAACAGTGGTTTCCAATAACACGAGTTTTCCACCCTCTCCGTACGGCAAGCGCACACGGATCAGTTGGCGTAACTGGACACGCTCAGTTTCATACGCATGAATAGCTTCGTCTTTATCTGCAAAGATACTGGGACTCTTTTCAATACGTTCATCGACTGAGGTCTGATAATAGATACCCATCGCCATTTCTTTGTTTGGGACTGTGATTGGAGATCCATCAGCAGGCTTCAAGAAATTTTGTAAAGGCATCATTAAGCTACGCGCCTCTTCTTGAGATTCTTCAGTTAAAGGTACGTGTACAGCCATTTGGTCACCGTCAAAGTCAGCGTTGTATCCAGAACAGACACAAGGGTGAAGTCGAATCGCATTTCCTTCGATTAGCTGTGGGTAAAATGCTTGAATACCAAGTTTGTGCAAGGTTGGAGCACGATTCAACAACACTGGATGGTTATGAATTACTTGATCCAAAATGTCGTACACTTCTGGAGAACGTCGCTCTAAAGCGTGTTTTGCACTTTTTACGTTTGGTGCTAACCCTTGTTTGATAAGTTCACGTAAAACATATGGTTTAAACATTTCTAACGCCATATCTTTTGGCAAACCACATTGGTTGAGCTTCAATTCAGGACCGACCACGATAACGGAACGACCTGAATAGTCAACACGTTTTCCAAGCAAGTTTTGACGGAAACGACCTTGTTTACCGCG
>CAZULU010000001.1:0-4940 GCA_964621585.1 uncultured Pseudomonadales bacterium | reverse complement strand
GGACGGAGGTCAGGTGGCATGACTGGCAATGTACTCAAGAACATCCAAGATGGTTTAATGTTTGCTCGACGGAAACCTTCAACAACACGGAGACGTTTGCGAAGTTTCACTGCTCGAGGACCAGTCGCTTCTCGGATTTCTTCTTGGAGATTTTGAGATAACTCAGCTAAATCGATTTCATCGACTAAGCGTAGTAAGCTTTCAGCTCCCATTCCTACTTCTAAATGATCAACAGCATTGTATTCATCCAGTTTTAGGTATTCATCTTCACTAAGAATAGTTCCTTTTTTGATGCGTTTGACCATTTCTCGAACAGTCTTGTACACTTCTTCTGTTTGAGAGAGTTCGGTCTCGAGATTTTCTTTGATACCAGCAATCTGCTGCTTGGCTTTTAAGCGAAGCTCTTCAGATTTGATTTCTAGAATTTCTTTTGATTTAACTTTTTCAGTCAATTGCTCAATAGATTCAGATAAATCAACTTTAATCTTTTCAATTTGATCTTTCGCTTCTTCTTTCAGCTGATCTTGAGTCATTTGACTCTCTTCAACTAAATTATTGAGAATTTCATCTCGGTGAGCTTCATCAACCTTGAGAACGATGTACTGTGAAAAGTACATAATTGAACTTAAGTTGCGTGGACTGATATCCAAAAGTAAAGATAACTTACTGGGTGCACCTTTGAAAAACCATACGTGAGCCACTGGTGCCGCTAATTTTAAGTGACCCATGCGTTCTCGACGGACTCGAGCTTGAGTTACTTCGACTCCACATTTGTCACATTTAATGCCTTTGTAGCGAATACGTTTGTATTTTCCACAGTAACATTCCCAATCCTTGGTAGGACCGAAGATGCGTTCACAAAACAACCCGTCTTTTTCTGGTTTCAGAGTACGATAGTTGATTGTTTCTGGTTTTTTGACTTCACCGTATGACCATTCCAGGATACGTTGTGGAGAGGCGATTTGGATTTTGACTGCTCCAAAGTCAACGATTTGTTTCATATTGATACTCCTTAAATAATTTTCAATTACAAAATTTATTCCATCTCCATCTCAGTATCTTCAAAATCTAGGTTTTCTTCATCAGCTAAATCATCTTCACTTGCATCATCAGTCTGTGTTGAGTCATCAGTTGGCAACGGATTCAAAGAAGGGTCATCAGTGGGCATGAAGTCTGCCACACCTTCAGGTTCTTCTTCTTCCTTTACTTCCTGCTCAATGGGTTCTTTGACAACAATGTCTAATCCCAATGAGTTCAATTCACGAACTAACACATTAAATGATTCTGGTACTGATGGAGCGGGAATCGGAGTACCGCGCACGATCGCTTCAAAAGCCTTTGCGCGACCAACCACATCGTCTGACTTCAAGGTCAACATCTCTTGCAACGTATGAGCGGCACGATGAGCTTCTAGGGTCCAGACCTCCATTTCTCCAAGACGCTGTCCTCCCATTTGAGCTTTTCCACCCAAAGGTTGTTGCGTAACTAAAGAGTATGGTCCAGTTGAACGTGCGTGGGTCTTGTCTTCAACCATGTGAACGAGTTTAAGAATGTATCCAACACCTACCACGGTATCTTCACGGAACTTTTCGCCCGTACGGCCATCGATTAAGCGTGCTTTTCCAGAAACTGGAAGGCCTGCTCTTTCTAATTCACTCCAGATCTTGTTTTCTTCCACTTCTTCGAAAGCTGGGATGGCAACTTTGTATCCAAGTTTCTCAGCAGCCCAACCTAAGTGTGCTTCAAGAAGCTGTCCTAAGTTCATACGAGCCAAGACAGAAAGTGGAGAGATAATAATGTCAACTGGAGTACCGTCAGCCAGATGAGGCATGTCAGCAACTGGAACAATTTTGGAAATAACACCTTTATTTCCGTGACGTCCTGCCAACTTGTCTCCAACAGTTACTTTACGTAACTGAGCGACTTGTACCATGACTTTTTTGTTGGTACCGGGATCCAGTTCATCACCTTTATCTTTGTCCAACACTTTAACACCGATGACAATACCCTTTTCACCATGAGGTAAGCGGAGTGATGTGTCTCGCACTTCGCGAGCTTTTTCACCGAAGATTGCTCTCAGCAAGCGCTCTTCTGGAGTGAGCTCGGTTTCACCTTTTGGTGCAATCTTACCAACCAAGATATCACCTGGTTTGACTTCTGATCCGATCGCGATAATACCTTCTTCTGTCAAATTACGCAGATCAGTTTCAGAAACATTAGGAATATCATTGGTCAGTTCTTCTGGCCCCAACTTGGTATCCATCACTTGAGCTTCGTACTCATCAATGTGAATAGAGGTCAGCAAGTCTTGTTTCACCAAACGATCAGAAACAACGATAGCGTCTTCGTATCCAAGTCCTTCAAAGGAAGTGTAGGCAATCGTTAAGTTAGTACCAAGAGCTAATTCTCCACCGTCAGCAGAAGGACCATCGATCAACAAGTCTCCTCGTTTCACTTTTTGGCCTTTTTGTGCAACAACACGTTGTGTGTAACAAGTGCTTTGTGCTGAGCGCATGAAGAGTTCGGTGTAATACACTTCTTTATCACCTAAGATAACAATGTTTTCACCTTCATCGGTTTCCTTCATCTTTTTGGCTGAAGCTTGTTCTTTGGCGTCGAGTTTCACAACTACTTTGGTAGCATCTACGTACTCAACAGTACCAGCATGACGAGCAACCACTACGTGTTCCATAGCTGCTGCCACTTCATGCTCCATACCAGTTCCAACAATTGGAGACTGTGGTCGAACCAGAGGAACAGCCTGACATTGCATGTGGGTACCCATCAATGCACGGTTAGCTTCGTCATGAGAGATAAACGGAATCAAAGAAGCTGAGGTACCAACTACTTGGCGAGGTACGATGTCAATGTATTGCACATTTTCGACTGGTCCTTCAATAAAGTTGTTGGCATGACGCATAGCCACCCATTCATCAGCAATGGTGCCATCATCATTCATTTTGATACCTGCGTGAGTCACGTAGTAATCTTCTTCGTCATCTGCAGTCAAATAGATGATCTCATCACTCACTTTCATGGTAATCTTGCCATTTTTGTCAATTTTCTCAATTTTTCGGTATGGAGCCTCTAAGAATCCATGTTCATTGACTCGAGCATACAATGCCAAATAGGTTACCAAACCGATATTTGGACCTTCAGGTGAACGAACTGGGTCAATACGAGAGTATTGAGATGCGTTAATATCACGCATTGAGAAGGATGCTCGTTCTCGAGTAACACCACCAGTTCCCATCACCGACAAACGACGTAAGTTGTCGATTTCGGAAAGAGGGTTGGTTTGATCCAAAATTGTAGATAACCGGTTGCGGCGGAAAAACTCAGAAATCGTTGCCACTAATGGACGTGCATTCACAAGAGATGATGGCGTTAAGATTTCATCGGTCTTGGTCAAAGACATTTTTTCTCGGATGGATCGCTCTAAACGAAGCAGTCCAATACGGAACGCAGAGGAAGCTACTAATTCGCCAACACGACGAACACGTCGATTACTTAAGTGGTCAATATCATCAGTTTTGCCTTTGCCATTTTGTAAATTGATAAGATAGCGAAGTGCAGCAACGATATCTTCTTTGGTAAGAACAGTTGCGGTTTCGTTCTCTTCTCGCTTGAGACGTTTGTTGAGCTTGTAGCGGCCAACTGTACCCAAGTCATAACGTTTGTCATCAAAGAACAAACTGTGCAAGAGTGCTTCTGCGTTATCTAAGACAGCTGGTTCACCAGGGCGCATTTTTTGATAGAGCTCGATGAGTGCTTCATTGCGACTCTTGGTCATATCTTTGAGCAAGGTAGCGCGCAAATATTGATGTTCTTCATTGGTATCAACTTCCTTGACCAGTTCTAAGATTTCATTATCTGATTCATAACCTACAGCACGAAGTAGTACAGACACTGGAATTTTTCGGTGACGGTCAATTTTGACAGAAATAACGTCGCGTTTTCCGACATTCATTTCTAACCAAGAACCGCGAAGAGGGCGAAGTTCTGCAGTGTGTAACACACGACCAGTTCGAGCATCCATTTCATTTGAGAAGAAAATACCAGGGGAACGAACGAGCTGAGTGACCACTGCACGTTCTACACCATTAATCACAAACGTCCCACGTGGACTCATTTTAGGAATATTTCCGAGGAAAACTTCTTGTTTGATCACTTCACCAGTTTGTTTGTTGGTGAGAGATGCCATCACATACAAAGGAATTTCATGGGTCAACGCTTTAACTTTTGATTCGGAAAAGGTGTGTTTTGGTTTACCAAAACGGTGCTCACCCAATTCGAGCTGCCAGTTTTTACCACCGGTGAAATCTTTAATAGGAGAAACGGCTTGCAAGGCTTCACTAATTCCCTTTTCTAAGAACCAAGCGTAACTATCGCGTTGGATCTTAGTGAGATCGAGCTCGGGAAGTGTAATGTCTTGCTTTCCCCAATATTGCCGTGTCTGAGTACGCATGACGTCTCCTTCTTAATTACTGTCGAGTATTGACGAAGTAAATAGTGTTTAATTGTTGACTATAAACGAAAAAAAGAACCTGACCCAAACGGGCCGTTCTTTATATTTAAGAAACTCTCGTTAAAACTCAGCTGAAAGTGTCAAAAGCTTCCCCCAAAAAAAACGGACAAAAATTGAGGATGAGTTGCTCTACCCTCAATTTAGCGTAACGTGTAGTGTACCAAGGAGGGAAAGAAAGGTCAAGAGTAGGATCTACACTATAACACTCTCTGAATTTATTCTTTTACTCTTTACTTCACCTCAAGTATTTCTGAATATTATTCAGATGTTCTTGATAATTTTTTCCGTAGTACATTTTGCCATCAGGCGCATGAATATAAAAATAGTAATCAGAAGGAGTCGGATACACAGTTGCAGTCAGTGCATCCAAACCAGGATTTGCTATAGGAGCGGGGGGTAAACCAGGATTACG